>NZ_PVUE01000029.1 GCF_003003235.1 Antricoccus suffuscus | reverse complement strand
AGCTCGACCGGTCCGAGCCCGGACAGCGCGCCCCGGGACGCGGTCGCGATCAACCCGGCGGCCGCACCGGCGAGGGCGTGCTGGCCGTCGGTGAGTAGGTCCCGTTCGGGGAGGTAGGCCACGCTCACGACTGATCACCCACTCAAACTTGCTAATACGTATGTTCGAATACTACCAAGCGTCGAATCGATTTTCAATGGATCTACGAACAATTGTTCGAAGTCGATCGAGCAGGCCTCCCGAAAGCGAGTTACGCGCATGGGAGCGCGCGCACGCCCGTCACGGCGGGATGGCAGAGTGATATACGCGCCGCGCGATCGATAAAGGCGCATTGACCCGAGAGGATTTTCATGAGTCTGAAGATCGGCTATAAGGCGTCAGCCGAGCAGTTCAACCCACGCGATCTCGTCGAGTTCGCGGTACAGGCGGAGAACGTTGGGCTGGACAGCGTGTTCGTCAGCGACCATTACCAACCGTGGCGCCACGTCCAAGGTCACGCGCCATTTGCGATCGCGTGGATGAGCGCAGTCGGCGAGCGCACCTCCCGAGTGCAGCTGGGCACCAGTGTCCTCACCGCGACGTTCCGCTACAACCCCGCCGTCATCGCCCAGGCGTTCGCGACGATGGGTTGCCTCTACCCCGACCGGATCATCCTCGGGCTAGGGACCGGTGAAGCGCTCAACGAGATTGCCGTCAGCGGCATGGAATGGCCGGGCTTCAAGGAGCGCTTCGGTCGGATGCGTGAGGCCGTACGCCTGATGCGCAAGCTGTGGACCGAGGAGCGCGTCTCCTTTGACGGCGACTACTACAAGACGGTCGACGCGACGATCTACGACAAGCCGGACAATCCGATCCCGGTCTACATCGCCGCCGGCGGTCCGGTCGTGGCGAAATACGCTGGGCGCGCCGGTGACGGGTTCATCTGCACCAGCGGAAAGGGCATGGATCTTTACACCGACAAGCTGATGCCCGCCGTCGCCGAGGGCATCGAGGCGGGAAACCGCGGCGACGTACAACTGGACAAAATGATCGAGATCAAGCTGTCGTATGACCGCGATCGCGAACATGCAATGGAAAACACTCGCTTCTGGGCGCCGCTGTCGCTGACACCGGAGCAGAAGTCCGGGCTGCACGATCCCGCTGAGATGGAGCGCGCAGCGGACCAGTTGCCGATCGAGCAGGTCGCGAAGCGTTGGATCGTCGCATCGGATCCCGACGAGGCGATCGCCGCCGTGAAGCCGTACGTCGACGCTGGGTTCAACCATCTTGTCTTCCACGGCCCCGGCAACGACCAGGACCGCTTCCTCACTCAATTCTCAGAGGACCTGGCTCCCAAGCTGCGCGCGCTAGCCTAAGCAGGTCAGAGCCACCTCATCGCCGAGCCGTGGCTCTGGGTCCATGCGAGTGCCTGACCATCGAGCCCGAGTACGAAGGTGGGGTCGTCGACGGGCACGGCTGGGCCCGTTGCGGTGACATCCGGCAACACCCGGGCGCCCTCGTTTGACACCCATCGGCATATACCTGCTTCGACGAGCCCCATCATGGACACCTGAAACTGGGTGCGAGTCTGTCGGTCAAGGTAGGCGGCTACAGCGCTGTGAAACACCACGACCTCGCCATACGGTGCCGCGAGCTCAATCTGTGCGCGGAGATCGGTCATGAGGTCACCGCGAACGATGTGTGGCGGGTCGGCTCGCGCGATGTCGATCGCCGCAGCGAGCCGGCGACGGCGGTCATCTTGCTCTGGCCAAACGAGACCCGATAGCCACGCCATGGCATCTGGATCCTCAACATCGAGGGGATTCAAGTCGATTCCACCGCGCCAGGCGACCGTAGGCAACGAACGCGGCAGTGGCGGATCACCCGACACGTCACAGGTCAAGACGGGACCGGCCGACCCCGACAACCAGCGACCGGGTTTCCACTCGTAGTCATATCGATCGGGGAAAAGGCACAGGCCCGCACTCGTTCCAACCTCAAGCAGCGCGAGAGGTCGACCGGATTCCCGTTCTATGCGCGCAAACACCGGCATCAACGTGGCCAGGCGACCAACTTCGTTGGTTTGCGTCGAGCGAGTCATGATGGTCTCGCGAATCGGCCCGGCATCGTCCAAGAGTGCCCTCCGAAGGCCGTCGTACGGTCCGGGCGCAGGCACACCATGCCACCTCGCGGCGGCAAACACGAGATTCGGCTGCTGCTTTATCTGCGGCAGTTCGGCAAGCCAGGCCTTGACCACGTCGTCTTCGGCAACGCGCCGTGCCCAGTCTTCAAAACAAGGCGACTCCTTCGCATCCAAAGCGAACAGCCGGTACTGACTGGCGATGTCGGTAAAAAGATCCACGCTTGCACCTCCCCGTCTACTAGCTCGCGCGGGGGGCGAGGATCTGCTCGACGCGCATGGCGCTGTTGGCCGATAGATCGAGCGATGATGGTTCGACCCCGCGCTTAACCATCTCGACACCGAGGGCCGCGACCATCGCGCCGTTATCGGTACACAGTCCCGCCCGCGGCATCCGCAGCGTCACCCCCGCGTCATCGCAGCGACGCTGGGCCATTGCCCGCAGCCGCGTGTTGGCTGCAACACCGCCGCCGATCTGCAGGTTGTCGACGCCACTTTCCTTACAGGCCTTAATTGTTTTGGCGGTGAGTACGTCGACCACGGCTTCCTGGAACGATGCGGCGACGTCGGCGACCGGCACCGGCTCACCGGCACGCTGCCGCGCCTCGACCCACCTCGCGACCGCGGTCTTCAGACCCGAGAAAGAGAAGTCGAACACCGCGTCGCGCGGGCCGGTCAGGCCTCGCGGGAACTTGATTGCGGCCGGATCGCCCTCGTGGGAGATTCGGTCGATCTGCGGTCCGCCCGGAAAACCAAGGCCGAGCAGCCGGGCGACTTTGTCGAACGCCTCGCCGGCGGCGTCGTCGATGGTGGCACCCAGCGCCGCGATGTCAGCGGTGATGTCGTTGACCTGCAGGATGGACGAATGCCCACCGGACACGAGCAGCGCGAGCGTCGGCTCGGGAAGCGCCCCATGCTCGACGATATCCACCGCGACGTGCGAGGCCAGATGGTTGACGCCGTACAGCGGTACGCCGAGGGCCAGCGCATACGCCTTCGCCGCCGCTGACCCGACAAGTAATGCACCGGCAAGCCCAGGACCCGCGGTTACCGAGATCGCATCTATATCTGAGAAACTCATGCCAGCATCGTGAAGCGCCTGCGTCACCGTCGGCACCATGGCCTCCAGGTGCGCGCGTGACGCAACCTCGGGTACGACGCCGCCGTACCTCGCGTGTTCCTCGACGCTCGACGCGACGGCATTGGCCACCATTGTCTCGCCGCGGACAATCCCGACACCGGTCTCATCGCACGAGGTCTCAATGCCCAGCACGACTGGCTCGTCGCCTTTGAAGCGCATCAGGTTACTCACGGACCATCACCACCGCATCATGATCTCCCGGCTGGTAGTAGCGCTTGCGTACGCCGACGGCGACGAAACGTTCAGACTCGTACAGCGCGATCGCCGGAGCGTTGTCACTACGCACTTCCAGGATCACCCGTTCGGCCTTACGCCGGTCGGCCTCCGCCAACAACTCCCCGAGCAACCGGCGCCCAATCCCCTCACCTTGGCGATCACCTCGCGTGCCGACGGTCAGGACGTGCGCCTCGAATCGGTACGCCGCAAGGCCGGCGTATCCCACAATCTCTTCGTCGTCGACCGCGACCACGTAGTAGCGGGTCTCGGAGTCTGCGAGCTCCTCTTCGAGCATCGTCCGGGTCCACGCCTGGTCGGCGAAGAGGTCGTGCTCCATCGGTAGGACTGCTGGGATGTCTGTCGCGGTCATGGCACGCAGCCGCGCTGCGATCTCGACCATCACAAGGCCCCGTGTCCGTTCGGCGACTTTGCCTGCACGGCCGGGAGTTTGGCGTCTGGTCGTCTGAGGTAGAGCGGCGTGAGCGGCTCCGCATCGCCGCCGAATTCACCGGACCGGATGGCCGCCCGCAGCAGACCGGCGGGCCGCGGATACGACGACGTGAGCGGTACGCCGAACGACGACAGCAAATCGACGTACTTGTCGGCCCCCGCATTGAGAACCCGCGTAATGCCTAAGCTGCCTAACGTCTCGACCACCTGGTCGGGCTTGTCGACCTCTGGTCCGAGGATCCGGGCACCGCGCTCGTCGTAGACCGCGTAGTAGATTTCCTTGCGCCGCGCGTCGGATACGACCATCACGCGTCCATCGCCGTCGCTCGCGATCGCATCGAGTGAACATGTGCCGTACGCCGGGATCCTCAGCGCGTCGGCCATCGCCGAACCGGTCACGATACCGACCCGCAAGCCGGTGAACGGTCCGGGACCGAGCCCGATCACGACCGCATCCAGCTCCGACGGGGTCAGGGTCGCATCCGAGAGGACCTGCTGGATGCTGGGCGCCAGAAGCTCACCGTGGGCCGTCTGACCGAGCACTGACTTCTCAGCTATAACGTCGATCTCGCCATCGACATAGTCGAGTACGCCGGTCACGATCTGGCTGGTCGAGGTGTCGATCGCGAGAACTTTCATCATGCACTCCACCCGAAGCCGGCGAGCCGTTCATCCCAGGTCCCGCCATGGGGATGGAGCGAGATCATCCGACCATCACCGGCATCGAGGCTCTCGCGATCGAGGTCCACCAGCAAATACGCCTCGGCGAGATGTTCGGCGATCCCCTCGCCCCATTCGACGACGGTCACCGCATCTTCGAGATCCATGTCGAGGTCGAGATCATCGAGTTCCTCGATCCCGCCAAGGCGGTAGGCATCGGCGTGCAAGAGCGGCACTCGGCCATCGCGGTGTACGCGCGCAATCACAAACGTCGGTGAGGTTATCGGGTCGGTGACGCCCAGTCCCGATCCGATCCCCTGCACCAAGGTCGTTTTGCCTGCGCCGAGCAGTCCTCTCAGGATCAGCAGGTCGCCGCGACCAAGAATCTGTGCAAGCGCAGACCCGTACTTCAGGGTCGCCGCCCGATCCGGCAGATAAGTTGCCGAAGGCGAGGACGACAATTCGATGTGCGGCCCGGGTTGCACTGGCTTGCCGGGTCCGCGGTGCGGTACCGGACTCATGCGCGTTTCTTCGCCTGCGGTCGGGATCGCTTATATGCCCGGTGAATAAACGCCTGGAGTCGCAGATCGACCAGTTCATGCTTCTCCATCATGGCCATGTGCCCGGCTCCCGGTACGACGAACAACTCTGCCTCAGGTAGCTCGCGAGCCAACAGCTCGCTGTGCTCCATCGGCGTAATCCGATCCTCATCTCCGCACATCACCAGCACTTCGCAGTTGCGCAGCGCGGGCAGTGCGGCGACCTTGTCATGTCCGGCGAGAGTCCGATAGAAGTCTGCGACGACGTCGACGGGTGTCGCGGCGATCATTCGGTCGACGTAGTCCGCCAGCGAGGCCGGCGCGCCGGCCGAACCAAACGAGAACCGGCGGATCAGCAGCCACATAGCGTTACTAACTCCCCCGCGGGCACTCTCCAGCGCCTTGGGCGCGGCCTGAGCGCCCTTTGCCAGCAATGGAAGCGCTCGCTCGACGAGCGACTTGGGCATCCGCCCCGCACGTAGGGTCGAGACCACATTGCCGGCCGACGTACTTAACAGGGCGACGCCGAGGACCTGGTCCCCGAACAGCTCGCCTTCGATGTCGGCAAGTCCCATCACGGTCATGCCCCCCATTGAGTGCCCAATGAGGATCACTGGTCGGTCTCCGGCGGCAGTCCGGATGATTTCGCGAAGATCGCGTCCAAGCTGGTCGATCGTGCAGTCGTCGGCACGCGAACGCCCAGACTTCCCATGCGAGCGCTGGTCGTAGAAGACCATCCGCACCGACGGTGAGCGCAACTTGCGCAGCGCCTGACGCTGGAAGTGAAAGCTGCCCATGTTGAGGGTGTAGCCATGCGCAAACACGATCACCAGGGAGGCGTCCGGCGAGCCGACCTCCTCGACGTAGATCGGCACACCGTCGGTGGCTACGACGGTGTAGTCACGGTCCGCCTTCAGTTCGCCAAAGTGCTCGTCGGCGAACGGGTCGTCGGCTCGGCGCACGCGGTCGACGGCGAACTTCTCCGAGGCCACGCGGATGGCGTTGAGTGCACCGGCTGCGCCGACGACTCCACCGACGGCGATCCCGGCGCCTCGGGCGATCCGGGCGAACCCCTTCGCCTTCGCCTTCTTCGCGGCCACTAGCCGACCCCGCCGACGTACGTCGTCACGAAACGACCACCGATCCTGGTGACCAGCTCGTAGTGGATGGTGTCGGTCGCGTCGGCCCAGTCCTGCGCCGTCGGCGTACCGCCTCGTCCGTCACCCCAAAGAGTGGCGATGTCGCCCGGTTGCACGTTGGCATCTCCTACATCGACGACAAACTGGTCCATACAGACTCGGCCGCTAATCGTATGCCGTACCCCGCCAATGCCGACCGGTCCTACGCCGCTGGCGTTTCGGGGGATGCCGTCGGCGTACCCGACCGGAATCAACGCGAGCGTCGTCTCGCGATCGGTGGTGTACGTGTGACCATAGGAAACCGAGGTGCCGGCCGAAACCCGTTTAGTGAGCGCGACCGGGACCTCGACGCGCATAGCGGGACGCAACCCGAGGGCGCGCGAGTCACCACCCACCGGGTCCAGCCCGTAGATCGCGACACCTGGACGCACCATGTCAAACCACGAGTCGGGGTCGTTGAGCGTCGCCGCCGAGTTAGCCAGATGTCGCTCGAACCCGGACAGGCCGGCACTCTTCGCCACCTCAACCGCGTCCACGAAATTGCCACGCTGTGCCGCAATCGTCGGGTGACCCGGCGAGTCTGCGTAGGCAAAGTGGCTCCATACGCCGACGACCTCGATCAGTCCGTCACGCTGAGCCGTCGCCGCCCTCGCGACCAGGTCGGGCCATTCCTCGGCTGTCGCACCAGAGCGGGCAAGGCCAGTATCAATCTTGAGATGCACCTTCGCCGGTGTTTTGCCGGTGCGTGCGGCGGCCTCGATCTCGGCGAGCGCCCAGACCGCGGACGACGCGACCTCGATATCGTGCGCAATCGCTGCCGCGTAGTCGGCTCTGGGCGCATGCAACCAGCAGACGATCCGGCCGGCAGTGCCTCCGTCACGCAGGGCCACGGCTTCCTCGATCGTGGCCACACCAAGCGCGTCGGCGCCGCCCCGCTGCGCGGCCGCCGCGACGGGCAGCATTCCATGCCCGTATCCGTTGGCCTTGACGACTGCCATCAATGGGCGACCGACCCGCTCACGCATGGTCGCGACGTTATGCGTGATCGCAGCTAGGTCGACGGTGATCAGCGGAAGCGTCGAAGTCATTGCCCTATTGTCGCGCATCATGTACGCCGCTCAGCACAGGCGCCGGTCACGGCGTCGTTCGATCGCCGTAAACGGGCGCCTGGCTGATCCGAAATCACACAGTGACATATCTTGCACATTGAGCAACTTTGCGCAATGCGCAATCCACGTATTCTGGTTGTGTGACGAACACCGAAGCCATCGACCAGGCCGCCGCGCGGTCGAGTCTGCGCGCTCAGAAGAAGGAGTCGACGCGGATTGCGCTAGCCGAGGCTGCCCTGCGGCTCTGCCAGGAGCGCGGCTACACCCACGTGACCGTGAGCGACATCGTCGACGCTGTCGGCGTGTCCCGGCGTACCTTCTCCAACTACTTCACCGGTAAGGCCGAATGCTTAGTCAGTATCGTCGACGGCCAACTCGACGACCTGATCGCACAGTTTGTGCCGGAATCCAGCGACGAAGACGCGATCGTCGAGATCAGACGTACGCTCGCCGCCACTCCGATCGACTTCTGGCAGAAGTGCACCGCCCTCAGCGCCCTGGTCAACGCCGAACCGGAACTCCAAGCCTTCAGCTACGCCAGCGATCAGCGCAGCATCGACTACGTCGCCGAGGAAGTCGCCGAGCGCCTCTGCCTGGCGCCCGATGACCTGCGACTACGGATCACGATCAGCTCCGTCGTCGTGTGCGTCAAAGAGTGCGTCAACCGCTGGCTTAAGACGGGCCCGGAAGGCGACACCGGCGCCCTCGTGCGCCTCATCATCGACAACCTCGACGTCGTCAACACCGATTGGGTCAACGACGTACGCCGCGCAGGCAACGCACAAACGCCGTAGAGCGCACATCCGGCAGCACTCCTAGAACCAAGCAGTCTTCTCTTCGAACAGGACACCCGAACTATGGCAACACTGCTCCACCGACTTGGCCGCTTTTCGCTACGCCATCGTCGTTCCGTACTCGCGGTCTGGCTCGTGGTGCTGATCGCCGGTGCAGCCGCAGCACTCGGTGCGCAAGGCACGTTCTCCTCGACGTTCTCTATCCCCGGAATGAAGTCGCAGGTCGCACTCGACCAGCTCGAAGCGAAACTTCCCGCAGCGGGCGGCACGACCGGACAGATCGTCGTCGCCGCTCCGAAGGGAAAGACGCTCGCCGAACCGGACTACCAGAAGGCGATCAACGCGATCGTTGATGAAACGAAGCCGCTGGACAAGGTCACGACGGTCATCGCGCCGATTCCCACACAGAGCATCTCGGAGGATGGTCGAATCGGCTTTATCCAAGTGATGTTCAAAGGAGCGGTGACCGAGATACCGCCCGAGACTCAGGACAAGATCGCCAACATAGCCAAGGACCACAGCGTGGATGGGCTCCAGGTCGAGCTCGGTGGAGGCGCGGTCAAGCAGGCCCCCGCTATTGGCTCGACTGAGGGGATTGGGGTGATCATTGCCCTCGTCGTGCTTGCGATCACGTTTGGTTCGATGATCGCGGCCGGTCTGCCCATGCTGACGGCTCTCATCGGAATCGGCGTCGGTATGACCGGGATTCTGACTACGGCGGCCTTCGTCGATATGTCCGACACCGCACCGATTCTCGCGCTCATGCTCGGTCTGGCTGTCGGCATCGACTACGCGCTGTTCATCGTCTCTAAGCACCGAGACCAGCTCCGCCGCGGGATGTCCGTTGACGAGTCGATCCCGCGGGCGACCGGCACCGCCGGCACCGCGGTGCTGTTTGCCGGCCTGACCGTGGTCATCGCGTTAGTCGGCCTCACCGTCGTCGGCATCCCATTCCTGTCGGTCATGGGCCTAGGCTCGGCAGCGACGGTCGCAATAGCCGTGCTCATCGCGGTCACACTCGTACCGGCTCTGCTCGGGTTCGCCGGCCTGAAGATACTTCCCAAAAAGGAACGCGCCAAGATCGCCGCCTATGTAGGTGAACTACGCTCGCAAGAAGAAGCCGTCAAGCCGAATCGATGGATCCGGTTTGTCACCAAGCGGCCGGTCGCCGTACTCGCGCTCGGCGTGATCATGATCGGCGTCATCGCCATACCCGCGATGCAACTGCGACTCGGCCTGCCCAACGACAGCACTGCCGCGCCCGACACGACTAAGCGCAAGGCCTACGACCTGATGGCCGAAGGCTTCGGCGACGGCAAAGGCAATCCCCTTATCGTGACGGTGACCCCCGACAAGCCGCTCGTCCTCGATCCGCAGACCGCTGCCGGCATCCAGGCGAAGGTGCAGCAGCAGATCGGTGCCGAGCTACAGGCCAACCCGCAGTTGGCCGACCAAGCCGAAAATCTCACCAAGATGGCCGTTGGCCAAGCGCAGTCCACCGTCCTGTTGGCGCCGTACCTAGACAAGCTGTCGAGCATCGACAACGTCCGGTCGGCGAGCGCCGTCGGCGGCGCCCCGGATGGCACCTTCTTTGCCATCCAAATCATGCCGAAGACCGGTCCCTCCGACGCGGCCACCGAGACCCTCGTGCACACCCTGCGCAGCGACCTGCCGTCGCTCGGTAAGGATCTAGGCGCTCAGCTCGAAGTCACGGGCATGAACGTTGTCGCGATCGACATCTCGCAGAAGCTGGCCGACGCACTCCCGGTCTACCTCGCCATAGTCGTCGGACTGGCGCTCATTCTGCTGCTACTCGTGTTCCGCTCGATCCTCGTGCCGCTCAAGGCGGTCGTCGGATTCCTATTGACGATCGGCGCATCGTTCGGAGCAGTCGTGGCCGTCTACCAGCTCGGCTGGCTGAGCGCGATCTTCGGCGTCGACACCCCCGCTCCGATCATCAGTTTCCTGCCGGTGCTGCTTATCGGGATCCTGTTCGGGCTCTCGATGGACTACGAGATGTTCCTCGTCTCGGGAATGCGCGAATCCTATGCGCATGGCGCGACCGCGAAGAACGCCGTCATACATGGGTTCGGCGCCGGCTCTCGAGTCGTGACCGCGGCCGCGATCATCATGATCTCCGTCTTCGCCGGGTTCATCCTCGCGCCCGACGCGATCATCGCCTCGATCGGTTTCTCGTTGGCGTTCGGTGTACTAGTCGACGCATTCGTCGTCCGGATGACCCTCGTGCCGGCGGCGATGTACCTATTTGACAAGGCTGCCTGGTGGCTGCCGAAATGGCTGGACAAGATCCTGCCCAACGCGGACGTAGAGGGTGCGGCGCTCGTCGCCAAGCTCGATCAAGAGGCCGCGCATGAGGACGACCGCGAACTAGAACCGGTTTAACTAGACACCTCGCCGCCCGGGGCCAGGCTACTTCTGCTTGGCCGCCCGGGCTTCGGCCTTGGCGGCACGCTTGAACTCGCGCACCTCGAGCAGTGACTTCTCATCGGTCACGTCCGCGATGGAACGACGCGCGCCGTCATCGCCATAGGCTCCGGCCGCTTCGCGCCAGCCCGTGGGCTGTACGTCGATCTGCTTGCCTAACAGCGCGAGGAAGATACGCGCCTTCTGGTCGCCATAGCCCGGCAACGCCTTGAGCCGCTTGAGGACCTCCCTGCCGTCGGGGTCGCCCGTGGTCCACAGCGCATCGACAGATCCGTCGTACTCCTCAAGCAGGTAGGTGCATAGATCCTGGATCCGTTTGGCCATCGATCCCGGGAATCTGTGCACGGCTGGCGTTTGCGTGCACAACGCGGTGAATTCCTCGGGGTCGGACTCAGCGATCCGGCGTACGTCGAGCCCTTTCATTCGGTCGGCGATCTTCTTTGGTCCGATGAACGCCGTCTCCATCGGCACCTGCTGATCGAGCAACATCCCAATGAGCAGGGCGAGCGAGTCGTCGGCAAGCAGTCGGTCCGCGTCCGGTTGCCCCGTAAGATTCAGCGTGAGAGCCATGACGCGATCCTCCCACGGCCGGGGGTGTTCGATCCAGACGCGTGTGCCCTCGACCGCGCTAATTATCAAATCCCGGGAGTACTTATGGCTGCGTATGTTCCACCAAGTTTCGGTCTGTACGAAGCGTTCGAGCCGGGCGTCCCGCCCACTGACAGTCGTCGGTGGCTCGTCGATGTACGAGGGAACGCCGACCAGCCCGCCGCCGCAGTCACCCTCGGGTACCGCTCAGCGACGACCGGGCTGCTCGTCGGTACGTCGGCAAGTGGCGTGTACCAGTCCGAGTACGACCTCAAGCTGCGTGCCATGACGATCATGATGGAAGGATCACAGTCCTCCAGCCGGCGGAAGACCGCGTTGCCGACCGCCGACGACGTTTTCAACATGGCCGACTTATGTGCGGCCATGGACGATCTTTGGACGCCGTACCGCCTGACTCTCGATGGAAGTGACATCAACGGGTTTGTGTCGACCTGGGACACCGGTTGGGCTCTCGTCTCGCGGCTGGATGTGGACCTGACCGTCGCCGGCATGCAACCAGTACCCGGCACGATCTCGCTCCGCCGCGTCGCGGCCTCGGACGACTACGGCATCGACCTCGGCCAGTCTTTAGATGTCGACACGCTAAACACCAACCGGCTCTCACAGGCACCCGCAGGAAGCGGCTTGGAGTAGCCGATGTGGACTCGCGCCGTCGCGCCGGACCGGAGTGACGGATCGAGCGCTGGGGAGCACAATGGGCACATGAGTGACTCAGCGAAGACCCTCACCCCTGAAAACACTTCCGGCGAGCTTAAAGGCAGCGCCTTCACGCACACCCAAAACACGCTGCAGGCGACATTCGATACCGGCGACTTCGTCGGTGCGGTGGAATTCCTCAACGAGGTGATGCCCATCGCTGAGGAGCTAAATCACCACCCCGACGTCGAGGTCGGCTACGGCAAAATCGCCTTCACGCTCAGCTCGCATGACGTAGGTGGCGTCACCACGCGCGATCTGGGTCTCGCACGACGGATCGACGAGGTCGCCCACAACCGGCAGTCGTAGAGCCGTAGAGCTAGAGCCGAGCCGTAGAGTTGTCAGGCCTGGAGCCGAGCCATAAAGGCAGGCAGTTCGTCGATAAGGTCCGGCGCGATGAGCGGGCCATCGTGCTGATCGGCGAGCGCACCGTGCACGTATGCGCCCGCCGCCGCCGCGATCTGCGCGGGCAACCCGGCCGCGAGCGCGGCGCCGATGATTCCGCTGAGGACATCACCGGTCCCCGCGGTGGCCAGTTTCGACGAGCCCGTCTCGTTTACCAGCACTCGGCCTCCTGGCGCAGCCACGATAGTGCTGGGGCCCTTAAGGAGTACGACGCACCCCGTACGCCGAGTCGCCGCCTTCACCGACTCCACGGGATCATCTCCGACCTCGCCAAACAGGCGGGCGAACTCCCCGCTGTGCGGAGTCAGCACGGTCGGAGCCTGACGCTCGCGTAGCCGATCGACATCACCGGACAGGATTGTCAACGCGTCGGCGTCATAGATCACCGGTACGTCGAGGCTGAGGCTCGACCTCACGACGGATCGCGCGGCGTCATCGGTACCCATCCCTGGGCCGATGACCCACGCATTGGTGCGGCCCGCGTCATCGATGGAAGTCGCCCCAACCGCGGCCGGCCAGGCCGCAACTATGCGCTCGATAGCGTCGGGCGCACCGACGTACCGGACCATGCCGGGCTTCGAACGAATCGCGCCGCCGACGCACATTACGGCCGCACCCGGGTATTGGGCGGATCCTGCGATCACGCCAACGACGCCGGTCGAGTATTTGTGCGAGTCGTACGATGGTCCTGGCCAGATCGCTGCTATATCAGCATAGTCGAGTACGTCGATCCTCGGATCAGTGAGATGTGGGCCGAGTCCGATGTCGACGAACCGTACGTCTCCGCACAACCTGCGCGCCGGAGCCAGTACCTGTGCGGGCTTCCACGCACCGAACGTGGCGGTCATGTCGGCATGAATCGCGCCGTCGTACGCCTGGCCCGTGTCGCCGTTCACCCCCGATGGCAAGTCCACTGCGCAAACGAGCGCGTCGGTCGTCGCGATCGCCTCCGCAACGCTGTCGGGGAGCTCAACGCTACGTGAGGAGCCAAGACCGGCTATTCCATCAATCACCAGGTCGGCTCTGGAGACGGCAGTCGCCGCGTCCGCGTCACTGATCGCCCCTACCGTGCCACCGGCCCGCACAAACGCCTCGCGGGCGCCTGGATAAGACTTGACGCCGACAAGTAACGCGTGCACGGCAATGCCTCGGCGGAGCAGCCAAACGCCACTATATAAAGCATCCCCGCCGTTCCCGCCGGGGCCGACGAGGAGCGCCGCGCGTGCGCCGTACACGCCGCCGCGCCGCGAATGCAGCTCGTTGAGACACTCGTTGGCCAGCCCGTACGCCGCCCGCTGCATCAACTCACCGGGCGCTGTGAACTCCTTGAGCCGGGCCTCTGCAGCGCGGACCTGCGTGCTGTCATAAACGGACCTCATGGCCGCGGGACTGGCCCGAGTGCGAGCACCATCGCGACTGCGAGGCCACCGTCGTGCGATAGCGAGATCTGCCAAGAATCGACGCCCAGTTCGTCAGCGCGCTTTAGGACCGTGCCACGGACGGTCAGCTTCGGCGCGCCAAAGTCGATCGTTGATACCTCCGCATCGTGCCAATGCAAGTTACCCGGGGCGCCGAGCGCCTTGGCCAGCGCTTCTTTTGCCGCGAACCGTGCCGCCAGGGACGCGTTGCCGCGCGGATTGCCCGACGGAGTAATCAGTTCACCTGGGGTGAAGAGCTTTTCACGCAGTTTCGGTGTGCGAAGAAGTGACTCGGCGAAGCGTTCCACCGGACAGACATCGACTCCCACACCGACGATCATCTACTCGACCGTGACCGATTTCGCCAGGTTGCGTGGCTGGTCGACGTCGAGCCCGCGGGCGGCAGCAATCTCGCACGCCATCACCTGCAACGGCACGGTCGTCACGAGCGGTGCCATGAGGACCGGCGTTCGCGGGACCCGGATGACGTGGTCGGCGTACGGCACAACCTTGTCATCGCCCTCCTCGGCGATGACGATGGTGCGCGCGCCACGGGCTCGTACTTCCTGAATGTTTGACACGACCTTGCCATGCAGTGAATCGCGGCCGAGTGGCGACGGCACCACGATGACGACCGGAGTCCCCTCGCCGATCAGCGCGATTGGTCCGTGTTTAAGCTCACCCGCAGCGAAGCCCTCGGCATGCATGTATGCAAGTTCCTTGAGCTTGAGCGCGCCTTCGAGAGCAACAGGGAAACCTACGTGTCGGCCCAAGAACAGGATTTGGTCAGCCTCGGCAAGCGTCCTGGCGAGCTCACGGACCGGTTCCATAGTGTCGAGCACCTTGTCGACAGCTGCGGGCATCTCCTGCAACTGACCGACTACCGCAGAAACTTCGTCACCCCATTTAGTCCCCCGGATCTGCCCGAGGTAAAGCGCGACGAGGTAGCAGGCGACGATCTGGGTGAGGAATGCTTTGGTCGATGCGACGGCAATCTCGACCCCGGCTCGGGTATAGAGGACCGCGTCGGACTCCCGCGGAATCGTGGAGCCGATCGTGTTACAGATCGCGAGGATCCGCGCATGCTGCGACTTTGCGTGACGCAGTGCCATCAGCGTGTCCATCGTCTCGCCCGACTGGCTGATCGCGATGACGAGAGTGGATCGGTCGAGCACTGGGTCGCGGTAGCGAAACTCGCTTGCCAGCTCGACCTCGACCGGGATACGTGTCCAGTGCTCGATTGCGTACTTCGCAACCATGCCGGCGTAGTACGACGTGCCACACGCGATGATAAAGATTTTGCCGACGTCACGCAGGTCGTCGTCGCTCAGCCGCATTTCGTCGAGGTGGATCTCGCCGGTCTCGGTGAGCCGGCCTCGAAGAGTGTCCGCGACCACGGCCGGCTGCTCGGCGATCTCCTTGAGCATGAACCAGTCATAGCCACCCTTCTCGGCGGCGCTGGCGTCCCAGTCGATTGTGTATTCCTGCGTCTCGGCGGGCCCGCCGGAGAAGTCGCTTACGGTTATCCCCCGCTCGCGATCGAGCTCGACAACCTGATCCTGGCCGAGCTCGATCGCGCGGCGAGTGCGGCTGATGAACGCAGACACATCGCTGGCCAGGAAATACTCGTCCTCACCAATTCCGGCTACGAGCGGCGAGTTGCGACGCGCTCCGACAACGGTGTGCGGTGCCGCGGCGTGTGTGAGAACCAAGGTAAAGGCGCCCTCAAGCCGATTGCAGACGCGGCGTACCGCCTCGGCGAGGCGCCCCTCGATCGCCGGGTCAACTGCGTCGAACTCAGCCTCGACCATGTGCGCGACGACTTCGGTATCGGTGTCCGAGGACATCTCGATCCCGTTGGCCTCAAGCTCGCTACGCAACGCGGCGAAGTTTTCGATGATGCCGTTGTGTACGACGGCGACACTACCGACGTGCGATACGTGTGGATGAGCATTGCGATCGTTTGGCGCACCATGCGTGGCCCACCTGGTGTGCCCCATGCCCGCGGTGGCAGGTGGCGTCGGGTTGTCCGCGAGCTCTTTCTCGAGATTGGCCAGCTTGCCCGCCCGTTTGCGCGTCACGACTTGCCCATCGGCAAGCAGCGCAACACCGGCCGAGTCATACCCGCGGTATTCGAGACGGCGCAAACCTTCCATGACGACGTCCAGGGCCTGGTTGTTGCCGACGTATCCGACGATTCCACACATGGGGTCAAGAGTACTTGTTGCCGCGTGCGAGACCGCCGATTGCCACCACGACATGCATCACTGGCACCCAAGGCAGCTTGTCACCGAGATAGGAGACAATGGCCCGATGCCCGCCGCGAACCGCCCGTCACAGCCGCCCGAAGAACCATCGGGCCGTCCACGGATGTCGAAACCGCAGAAACGCCTGCTCGTCGTGGTCGGCGCCGTACTCCTCCTCGCCATAATTGGCTGGCTTATCGACACGTTGGCACCGATGCCTCCGTCGAAAAAGTCCGGCGCCGACACGCCGCAGACCTCCGTTGTGAGCGCCCATGCCCCGCCCCGTCACGGTATTAACTGGTAGCGAGCGCGGCGACGAACTACCTAGAGCACCGCAGTCTCAAGCGCATTCGATCGGCCAGTTGTTGATGCTCCGAGCTAGCGAACTCACGGATCGACAGTTAGGTGAGCTCGGTGCGGACGGCGTACAGCTCCGGAAAGAAGGTCAGGTCCAGCGCACGCTTCAGGAACGACGTACCGGACGACCCGCCGGTACCCTTGCGCGCGCCGATGATCCGCTCGACCGTCTTGAGATGCCGGAACCGCCACGACTGGAATGTGTCCTCGACGTCGACGAGCTCCTCGCACGTCTCGTAGATGTCCCAGTGCTCCTTCGGATTCTCATACACAGTGGCAAAGACCGCGACGAGTCCGCTATTGAGCACGTGCGGTTCATCCCATGAACGCGTGAGCAGCTCCGGCGGCACGGCGTAACCGCGACGGCTCAGCAACATGATGAACTCGTCGTACAGGCTTGGCGCCTCGAGCGCCGCACGCAATCGCTCCTGCGCTTGGAGATCGTGCGCGAAGACTTCCAGCATGCTGCGGTTCTTGTTGCCCAGCAGAAATTCCAGGAGCCGGTACTGGACGGACTGAAAACCGGACGCCTTGCCGAGCGACCCGCGAAACTTGAGGTACTCGCTCGGGGTAAGTGTCGCAAGCACCGACCATTGCTCGGTCATCTGATGCTGGATGTGCTTGATCCTCGCCAAACACTTCAACGACGGGCCCAGCTGATCATCGGCGATGAAACGCATTGCCGCGCTGAGCTCATGGATGACGAGCTTGATCCACAGTTCAGTGACATGATGCTGGATGATGAACAGCATCTCGTCATGGTTGTCGGACACGGGCTGCTGTGCCGACAGCAGCAAGTCCAGTTGCAGATAGCTGCCGTAGTTGAGTCCGCTGAGATCCCGCTCGATCCCCTCCTCCAGGTCACGGATGTTTCGCTCGCTCATCTTGCGATCGCTCGCTCGATATCGTCGGCAAGCTTCTCCGGTTTGGTCGTCGACCCAAAACGTTTGATCGGAAGGCCGTCACGACCGATACGGAACTTCGTGAAGTTCCATTTGATCCTGTCACCTATTACGCCACCGCGCTCCGACCGCAGCCATTTGAACAACGGAGCCGCGTCCGCGCCGTTAACGTCGATCTTGGCGAACAGCGGGAAGGTCACGCCATAGTTGACCTCGCAGAAATCCTGGATGTCAGTCTCGGTTCCTGGCTCTTGATGACCGAAATGGTCACACGGAAATCCGAGGATCACCAGGCCCTGATCGGCGTACTTCTTGTAGATCGACTCCAGCCCTTCGTACTGCGGCGTGAACCCACATTGGGAAGCCGTATTAACTACCAGCACAACCTTGCCCTGGTAGTCCGCGAGCGAGACATCCTTGCCGGCTATGTCTGTCGCGATAAAGTCGGCGATAGTCGTCACTGCGAGTCCTCTCGTTTCAGTTGGTCGAAGTAGTCGGCAAGCGCGCCGAGATCCTTCATATGCAAGGGATGTCGCGCACTCGGACTGACGTCCTTAGTCCTGTCCGTGCCGTTTTCGAAAGGCCGTTCGATGTACGCCGTCTGTAGACCACAGTCCTGCGCAGCGTCGAGATCGATGTGATGCGCGGCCACCAACATCACCTGCTGTGGCTCAAGGTTGAACACCTTGGCTACGCCGAGATACGTCTGCGGAGCGGGCTTGTAGTGCCCGAAGACCTCGGCGCTGAGGACGCAGTCCCACGGCAGGCCGGCATTCTTGGCCATATGCGTCAGTAGGCTGATGTTGCCGTTGGAGAGCGGCGTGATGACAAACAGTTTGCGCAGCCGACGCAGGGCCGCGACGGAGTCCGGCCACGGATCCAGCCGGTGCCACGCATGCGTGAGGTGATCGCGGTCGGTCTCACTCATATCGTCCAGGCCGAAGTCCGGCAGGATCGAATCCAGTATCTCGCGGTGCAAGACGTCCAGATTCTTCCACGGCGCGTCACCGGTTTCGGCCTGCGCGCGTTGCATCGCGGGTATATATCCACGTCGCCAGGCACGCGCGAACTTCGCACCGTCGATGCCGGGTGCGAGCTCGCTGGACTCTCGAGCGATCGACGAGTGCCAGTCGACCACCGTGCCGAATACGTCGAACGCCAGCACGTGCGGCAGTTCCTGAGGCATTCACGCGCCGCCTTCCAAGCAATCCCGACTGAGCAGTTGTCTCACACAGTATTACGACCGGTTTGAATACGCCGACCGCGGCGCTACGCCGCCTGCGTGATCGAGAGGGTCGCTCTGCCGGTGACGATGAGCTTGTCATTGCACGTGATCCGCGCGAGTACGACCGCCGTCGTGCGTCCCGAGTGCTCGACCGTACCGGTCGCCACTAGCCGCCCGGAGGCCACCGGACGGACAAAGTTCAGGTTCATCTCTATCGTCGCGATACCCGTGCCCTCCGGGTAGATACCACGGGCAGCCTCCACCGTGGCCGAGTCGAACAACGCGCTCAACGCACCGCCGTGCACGATCCCGGCCGCCTGCAGAAGGTTGGGCCCGATCTCGGCCTCGCAAATCGCGGTGCCGCCGGATCGTTGCGCCACCTCGATCCCGATCAGCTTGCGAAAAGGGTTGGGCGGTGTTGGTATCGGCATCGCGTAGAGCACCTTTCGTAAATTGGAGTACGTCGTACGGCATGCTTGCACAGTGAACACCTTCGTAAGCGGCTTCGGCACCGTCACCCTCAGCCGCTACCCATCGCGCCCGGACGATCAGCTGCAGGCATCGGACTCCGCAGACGCCTACCTGCTGGCCGAACTACACGAACTCGACCTACCAGACGACGCCGCCGTCCTCGTCGTCAACGACGCGTTCGGTGCCCTTGCGACACCACTTGCCGGCCAGTTCCACGTCACGGCGCTGAGCGACTCCTACATTTCTCGTCTTGCCGTGCAGCAAAACCTCGCGACGAACGCGCTAGCCGACTCGGTGCGGTTCGTCAGCGACCCCGCCGACCTGCCCGACATCTCATATGACGCCGTGCTGATCAGAGTGCCAAAAGCGCTCTCTTTGTTAGAAAACCAACTCATCGGATTGCGCACGCACGTTACCGCGACGTCGTACGTCGCAGCAGGCGCGATGATCAAACATTTGCCCCGCGCCGCAGGTGACCTACTAGAAAGGTACGTCGGCCCGGTGCAAGCATCGCTAGCCGTGCGCAAGGCCCGCTTGCTGCGCGCAGCACCGACTGATGATCTCGGCCCGCTGCCGGCGCTGCCGCCCGTTACCTACACCGTCGACGATCCCCCGCTCGAGTTGTCCAACCATGCCGGCATCTTCGCCCGTGACCACCTCGACCTCGGCACTCGCGCACTACTTCCCTACCTGCCAAACGACCTCGGGGCGGCCGACGTCGTGGACCTTGGCTGCGGAAACGGGGTTCTCGCGATCGCCAGCGCGCTGGCCAATCCCGACGCGCGATATACGCTGATCGACGAGTCGTACGCTGCGCTGGAGTCCGCGCGAATCAACTGGGACCGGCATCTGCCCGGTCGCAACGTTGACATCCACGCGGCGGAGGGTCTCGCCGACGCCGCTCGCGACTCGGTCGACGTCGTGCTGTGTAATCCCCCGTTCCACCAGGCACATGTCATTGGCGACGCACTCGCCTGGCGGATGTTCACCCAAGCCCAGCAGGCATTGCGGACCACCGGGTCGCTGTACGTCGTCGGTAACCGTCACCTGGCCTATCACAGCAAACTGAAACGGTTCTTCCGTAACGTGCAGCAACTCGGGGCGACCGACAAGTTCGTCGTCCTGCGGGCCCGCCGCTAGTCACGGCGGCAGCCGGCGTGTCCGTCCCTAGCGAACTAAGCAGCAACCGGCCACGAACGTCGACAACTAGCACTAAGGTGGCGACGTGACGATTCTTGATGACGCCAAAGACGGCATGAACCCCGACATCCGGCCGCAGGACGATCTGTTCGGCCACGTTAACGGACACTGGTTCGACACCGCGGAGATTCCCGCCGACAAGTCGAGCTGGGGCCCGTTCGTTTCGCTCGCCGATACCGCCGAACAACAAGTGCGCGAAATTATCGAAGAATGCGCCGCCACGACGGCGCGACCCGGCTCCAACGAGCAGAAGATCGGCGACCTCTACACGTCCTTCATGGACGAAGACCGGGTCGAGCAGTTGGGCGCGACACCGATCGCCGGCAAGCTCGAAGCGGTTGATGCGATCGAGAACCTCACCGAATTCGCGACGTACCTCGGGGCACACGAGCGGGCCGGTGGCTCGGGGCTTTTTGGTTCGTACGTCGACACCGATGACCGTGACTCGGACCGCTATCTCGTCAACGTGCTGCAGGGCGGCCTCGGGCTGCCTGATGAGTCGTACTACCGCGACGAGAAGTTCGCAGATGTGCGGGAGAAGTACGTCGCGCACATTGCGAACATGTTCCGACTTGCCGGTCGTCCCGACCCGGACGAGTCGGCGCAGATCGTGATGGCTGTCGAGACCCGCTTAGCCAAGGGGCATTGGGAGCGCGCCGACACTCGCGACGTGATCAAGACCTATAACCTCACCTCGCTCGACGAGCTGCAGACCACTGCCCCACGATTCGACTGGCAGGCCTGGAGCGGTGCGCTTGGCGCCAAGGACGACACGTTCGCGCAGACCATCGTGCGGCAGCCGTCTTATCTCGCGCATTTGTCCACGGCCCTCGACGAAATTCCGCTGTCGGAGTGGAAGACCTGGCTGGCGGCGCAGGTCATCCGCCGCGCGGCGCCGTACCTGTCATCAGGCTTCGTGGCCGAAAACTTCGACTTCTACGGCAAGACTCTCAGCGGCACTCCGGAACTGCGGGCCCGGTGGAAGCGCGCGGTCCAGTTCGTGCAGGGCGCGGTCGGCGAGGCCGTCGGTGAGCAGTACGTCGCCCGGCACTTCCCGCCGGAGTCGAAGGCACAGATGGATCAGCTGGTCGCCAACTTGCTGACGGCGTATCGGGGCAGCATCGAGAAGCTCGATTGGATGGGCGAAGACACCAAGAAGCGCGCCTACGAGAAGCTTGAAACGTTCCGGCCGAAGATCGGTTACCCGGAGAAGTTTCGCGACTACTCGAAGCTCACCGCGATCCCCGATGATCTGCTTGCCAACACGATCAGCGCCGCGGAGTTTGAGACCGACCGCGAACTTGGCAAGATTGGGTCACCGGTCGACCGAGACGAATGGTTCATGCTGCCGCAGACGGTCAACGCCTACTACAACCCTGGCACCAACGAGATTTGCTTCCCGGCTGCAATTTTGCAGCGGCCGTTCTTCGATGCAGGGGCGGATCCGGCCGAAAACTATGGTGGAATCGGTGCAGTCATCGGCCACGAGGTCGGTCACGGGTTCGACGACCAGGGTTCGCAGTACGACGCCAAGGGCAACCTCAATGAATGGTGGACCGAGGCCGACCGTGCGGCGTTCAAGACTCGGTCCGATGCGCTCATAGCGCAGTACGACGGCTTCGAACCGCGCGAGTTGCCCGGCGAGAAGGTCAATGGCGCACTCACCGTGGGCGAGAACATCGGCGACCTCGGCGGCCTCACAATCGCCCTGAAGGCCTACAACATCAGCCTCGACGGCGCCGAGGCCGAGGTCGTCGACGGACTCACCGGCATCCAGCGAGTCCTCACTAACTGGGCATATGTGTGGCGCACGAAACGGCGAAAAGAACAGATGCAGCAGTTCCTCGCTGTCGATCCGCACTCCCCTGCGGAATTCCGAGCCAACATCGTTCGCAACCTCGACGAGTTCCACGACGCCTACTCGACGACTGACCGTGACGGGCTGTGGTTGGACCCGGCCGAACGCGTCCGGATCTGGTAGCTAGGCCGAGCGGTGGTCGCGCAACACAAGCTCGCTGAGCGCCGGCCACCGCTCGAGCGCCCACTCGCCGAAGTTGTTGTCGGTAAGCGCCACACAACTCAGGCGGGCATCCGGGTCGACCCACAGAAACGTGCCCGATTGGCCGAAGTGCCCGAAGGTGCGCGGCGAGTTGGACGCGGCCGTCCAGTGCGGCTTCTTGTGGTCCCGGAGCTCGAATCCGAGCCCCCAGTCGTTGGGTGACTGTCGGCCATATCCCGGCAAGATCCCATTGAGGCCTGGGAAAGCGATGCTCGTCGCTTCCGTCAATGTCTCGGTGGAGATCAATTTCGGCGCCTGCAGTTCGGCAGCGAACAACGACAAATCTATGCAGCTCGCGAACCCGCCCGCGCCCGGAGTGCCCTCCAGCCGGGTCGCACTCATCCCCAGCGGCCTACACACCGCCTCCGCCAAGTAGTCGGCGAATGCAATACCCGTCGAGTCGGCGATCGTCTCGCCCAACACGGCGAATCCCTCGTTGGAGTAGATCCGGCGGGTGCCCGGCGCCGCTACCACGCTCCGGTTGTCGAAGTTGAGCCCCGAGGCATGCGCGGCCAGATGGCGTACCGTCGAACCTTCCGGCCCGGCTGGCAGGTCCCAGCCGATGGCCTCTTCCTCGATCGCAACTAGCACGGCGTACGCCGTGAGCAGCTTCGTTACCGATGCGAGCCGGAAGACCCGCTGCTGGTCGCCATACGTCGCGCGCACCGCGCCATCGTCACCGATGACCGCGACCGCGACGTTGTCGGCCGGCCAGGACTTGAGTTCGCTGAGACTGTCCACTCCCACATTGTCCATGACCGGCCGCGCGACGCTCACTGGGCGATCGACTATCGAGCCACCGTGTCGCGCATGACCCAGCCCATGTCCGGCACACGATCGCCTGCGGGAACGAGTGCCCCGAGCGCTTCGAGGTCCGCTGCGGACAGCACGAGGTTCATTGCGTCGATATTCTGCTCAAGATACGTACGCCGCTTAGTGCCGGGGATCGGGATGACATCGTCGCCCTGTGCGATCAGCCAGGCGATCGCGACCTGAGCCGGCTGCGCATCGTGCTTGTCAGCTATATCGCGAATCGCCGCGGTCAGTCGGATGTTGGCATCGAGGTTCTCTGCCTGCCACCGCGGCAGCGTACGACGGAAGTCGTTGGCAGCGAGATCGGTGAGCGCTTCCGCGGAGCCGGTCAGCATCCCGCGGCCGAGCGGGCTGTACGGGACGAGGGCGATCCCGAGCTCGCGGCAGGTGGGGACGACCTGCGCCTCGATATCTCTGCTGAACACCGACCACTCGCTCTGCAGTGCGGCGATCGGATAGACCGCGGCGGCGCGCCGGATCGTGTCGGCAGACGCTTCGGACAGCCCGACCGCACCAATCTTCCCCGCCGCGACCAGTTCGCCGAGCGCGCCGACGGACTCCTCGATCGGCACCTGCGGATCCGGACGGTGCAAGTAGTAAAGGTCGACGTGGTCGGTCTCTAGCCGCTGCAGCGAGCGATCGATGGCCCCGCGGATATATTCCGGCGAGCCATCGGCTCCGGAAGGAAAACCGGACTGAGGATTCGGGACGATTCCGCATTTTGTGGCCAGGAAGACCTCGTCGCGCCGTCCCTTGAGCGCCTCAGCGAGCAGCCGCTCGTTGTGTCCCACGCCGTAGATGTCAGCGGTGTCAAGGAAGTTGACACCGAGCTCGAGGGCACGGTCGATCGTTCGGAGAGACTCTCCGCGATCCGCCTCGCCGTACGCGGTGCTCATGCCCATGCAGCCGAGGCCGAGGGCCGAGACCTCTTGGCCGACGATCATGCGCTTTTCGATCATGTGATGCTCCATCTTTCGGGTTTTGGGCGCGACAGGGTGCCGCGCCGTAGGGCGTGGTCTGGGCGGCGATAGGGCTTACGGCTGGCAGTTGCCGCCGTACGTCGATATTTTGTAGTCAATGACCGCGAGCGCCCACTGCATATCTTCGAGTCGGGACTGGATGACCGAGCGATGCCGCTCCATAATCTCGAGCCGCTCTGGAACCGTCGAGTCTCCGAGCTTGACCAGCTCGACGTACTGCTGGATGTTGCGGATCGGCATATCGGACAGTCGCAACTTGGTGATGAACACGATCCGCCCGAGCGCCTCACGGCTATAGGTACGCCGGCCCGCGGCGTCGCGGTCGACATCGACCAAACCAATGCGTTCGTAGTAGCGCAGCGTGTGCGCCGTCGTACCGGTCACCTCGGCGACTTCGGCGATCGACAGCCCGTCACCCAGATCCCGCACCGGGTCGCAGGCGCGGACGAGCTCATCGGTCAGCGCGGGAAGGTCGCCGCCGCGGTGGGCTTCCATCACGTCACGAAGGCGTGTTGCAGAAGTGGTCATGGGTACGACGCTACGGGTTCGAGTGCGCTCTAAGTCAAACAGAAAGTAGCGAGACGCCAGTCACACTTAACGGGGTCGGTCAGGGACTACTTGGTCTCTGCGACTACGGCGGCAACCTTGTTGGCGACCGTCTCGGCGATGACCTGCGTCGAGGCCTCGACCATCACCCGCACAAGCTGTTCGGTCCCGCTGGCCCTGAGCAGGATCCGGCCCTCGTCGCCGAGCTCAACCTCGGCGCGACGAATCGCTTCGGCGACAGGCTTCGACTTGGTAGCGGCCACCCTGTCACGTACGGCGACGTTGACGAGCGTCTGCGGCAGTCGTACGACGACCGAGCCGAGCTCCGCGAGCGGTTTGCCGGTCTCGGCGACCCGGGCCAGCAGATGCAGCCCGGTCAGTACGCCGTCGCCGGTCGTCGCACTCTCGAGGAACACGACATGGCCACTCTGCTCGCCACCGAGCACCAGTCGCTCCTGGCGAAGCTTCTCGAGCACGTAACGATCACCGACGGCGGTGGTGGCGACCTCAATACCGTGATCGCGCATCGCATGATGGAAACCGATATTGCTCATGACCGTAGCGACGACGGTGCTCTTCGCTAGCCGGCCGGCCTCATTGAGCGCTATCGCGCAGATCGCGAGGATCTGGTCGCCATCGATCACATTTCCGGCGGCATCGACCGCGAGGCAACGGTCCGCGTCACCGTCGTGCGCGAGCCCAAGATGGGCGCCGTGCTCGACGACGGCCTTCTGGACGCCCTCGATATGGGTCGAACCGACACCGTCGTTGATGTTAAGACCGTCGGGTACGGCGCCAAGCACGACCACTTCGGCGCCGGCGCGCCGGTAGACCTCGGGCGCGATCGCGGCCGCAGCGCCGTTGGCGCAGTCCACGACAAGCTTCAGCCCGTCCAGTCGAGACGGCACGGACGCGAGCAGATGCTCGGCGTACGCGCTCAGGCCGCTCTCTTCGTCACGAACCCGGCCGATGGCCGCACCGGTCGGACGGTCCCACATCTCGTGCTTCTCGTCGAGCACGATCTTCTCGATCGCCAGCTCGACCTCGTCGGGCAGCTTGTGACCGCCGCTCGCGAAGATCTTGATCCCGTTGTCGGGCATCGGGTTGTGGCTTGCGGACAGCATGACGCCCAGGTCGCCGCCGAGTCGACCGGTGAGGAATGCGAGCGCGGGAGTCGGCAGCACGCCCACTCGGACGACGTCCGCGCCGGCACTGGTCAGCCCGGCGACAACCGCTGCCTCAAGCATCTCGCCGCTGGCCCGCGGGTCGCGCCCCACGACCGCGATCGGGCGATGCGTTGCGGCTTGCTGCGACAGGACCCGCGCGGCGGCAATGCCGACCGAGACCGCGAGCTCTGGTGTCAGGTCGCCGTTCGCGAGACCGCGCACTCCATCTGTACCGAAAAGTCGACCCATCAACACACCCTTCAAAAAAAACGAGGGGGACGCCAATAGCTGCTGGCGTCCCCCTCGCGAAAACCTGATTGTTTTGCGCGCGCGATCCTTAGCGCTTGCTGTACTGAGGTGCCTTGCGGGCCTTCTTGAGGCCGTACTTCTTACGTTCCTTCGCACGAGGGTCGCGGGTGAGGAATCCAGCCTTCTTGAGCGCCGGACGGTCCTCGCTCTCGATCGCGATGAGCGCACGAGAGATGCCCAACCGCAACGCGCCGGCCTGGCCGGTGATGCCGCCGCCGGTCAGCAGTGCGATTACGTCGTACTGGTCGTCCTTCTCCAGCGTCACGAACGGCTCCTTGATGAGCTGCTGGTGAACCTTGTTGGGGAAGTAGTTTTCCAGGTCGCGACCGTTGAGCGAGAACTTGCCCGTTCCCGGTACGAGACGAACCCGAACGATGGCCTGCTTACGCCGACCGACTGTCTGTACGGGCTTTCCCGTATCGATGGTGATGCTCACGTGCGGATTTCTCCTTGAACGAGGTTAAGAACTAAGTCGTCGGCGCGGACTACTGCGCGACCTGGATGATGTCGAACTTCTGCGGGTTCTGCGCTTCGTGCGGATGCTCGGGGCCGGCGTACACCTTGAGCTTGCCAATGAGCTGGTTGCCCATCTTGTTATGCGGCAGCATGCCCTTGACGGCCTTCTCGATGATCCGCTCGGGACGAGTGTCGAGGACCTCGCCGTACGTGCGCGAGCTCAGCCCGCCCGGGTGGCCGGAGTGCCGGTAGTCGAGCTTGGCGTTGCGCTTGTTGCCGGTCAGAGCGACCTTCGAGGCGTTGATGACGATGACGAAGTCGCCGGTGTCGATGTGCGGCGCATACTGCGGCTTGTGCTTGCCACGCAGCAGGTTGGCCGCCTGGGTCGCGAGACGACCAAGTACGACGTCGTTGGCGTCAATGACGTGCCAGTTACGAGTGACCTCGCCTGGTTTCGGGCTGTACGTACGCACTTCGGCTGCCTTCTTCGATGCATCGTGGGAAGCTCATGTCACGCAGCACCCACCGGGCAGCAGCGAAACAGCTTCGCGTTTGGATCATGTGTCGTTTGGATCATTTGTCGGCGCACGCACTTCAGTAATCCAGAAGCAACACGCGAGTCCGACAGGATGTGTCCCGCAAAATGTGGACCGACGTGTCAGTTTACAGCGTCCCCCGTGTCCGGGTCAAAGCCGGTGGCGAACCCATCCGGTGGCTTACCTCACGGAGTCCGCGGCGTGACACGGTCGAGATCGGTAAGGTCGACCTATGCCACCTAGCTCGTCGTCAGCGTCCAACCCTCGCACATCCGCCCCCCGCACACTAGCCTCGGTCGACGACCACGCGGCTCGTGTCAGGTCGTTACTGCCGAGGCCCGACCCGGCCGACGTACCGCTGGCCGAGTGCGACGGCCTCATCCTCGCGGCCGACCTTGTCGCAAAAGTGGCCCTGCCTGGTTTCGACAACTCCGCGATGGACGGGTACGCCGTACGCCGCGCAGACGTCGAGAGCGCGACCGCGGACAGCCCGGCCGAAATTCCCGTCAGCGATGACATACCGGCCGGTCGCATCGACGTACCGCCGTTGAAGCCCGGCACCGCGGCCCGGATCATGACCGGCTCTCCTGTGCCCGAGGGCGCGGACGCGATCGTGCCGGTCGAGCAGACGGACGCCGCGACGACCGGCGCGCCGCCTGCGACGGTGCGCATCTACGAGGCCCCCACGCCGGCTCAACACGTCCGACGGCAGGGCGAGGAAGCTTCCGCGGGCGACGTCGTACTGCCGGCCGGTACGCCGCTGACTCCGTCGAGTATCGGACTCGCCGCAGCGGTCGGCCACCCCTCGTTGCCGGTCTACCGGCGGCCCCGCGTGCTGGTGCTGTCGACCGGCTCCGAACTCGTTGCCGTCGGTGGGCCGCTCAAGCCTGGCCAGATCTACGAGTCCAACTCGCACATGCTTGCTGCCGCCATCCGCAGGGTGGGGGCAACCGCGCACACGCTCACCCTCGTGCCGGACGACGTCGACTCGTTCATGTCTTCGCTCAAGTCGGCCGCGGCGGACGCCGACCTGATCATCACGAGCGGCGGCGTTAGCGCGGGCGCCTACGAAGTGGTCAAGGACGGCCTCTCGAGCACCGGGACCGTGCAGTTCGACAAGGTCGGCATGCAGCCGGGGATGCCGCAGGGCGCGGGGACCGTGTTCGGCACGCCGATCGTCACGCTGCCGGGCAACCCGGTCAGCGTCTACGTCTCTTTCGAGGTGTTTGTGCGGCCGGCGCTGCTGACCTACATGGGCATCGACGACACGGAGCGTCCCGGTTTCGTCGGCACCTGGACCGGCGGCGATCAGCCGTCACCGGCGGGAAAGCGGCAGTTTCTGCGCGGCACATGCGACGTACCAGCGGGCGAGGTCGCTCCGATCGGCACTCCCCCGTCACATTTGCTGGCGAGTCTCGCGCGGTCCAACTGCCTGGCGATCGTCCCGGAAGAGACGACGCAACTGCACAACGGGGACGACGTCGAGATCTGGCTGCTGGACGGTGCGCTATGAACCGCGCTGTGAAACCAGGCCAGATCGGTGGTTGCCGATGACCGAGTTCACCCACGTAGATGCCGCCGGCGCTGCTCGCATGGTCGACGTCTCGCAGAAGGACATCAGCGTCCGGCAGGCGACCGCCACCGGTAGGGTGCGCACCACGCCGGAGGTGGTAGCGCTGTTGCGCGGCGGCGGCGTACCAAAGGGTGACGCTCTAGCCGTGGCCCGGATCGCCGCGATCGCCGCGGCCAAGCGCACTCCCGACCTGGTGCTGCTGTGCCACCCGATCGCGATCCACGGGGTCACGATTGACCTCGAGGTGACCGACGACGGCGTACAGATTCAGGCCGTCGTCCGCACCGCAGACCGCACCGGCGTCGAGATGGAGGCGTTGACCTGCGTCAGCGTCGCCGGGCTCAACCTGATCGACATGATCAAGGCCGTCGACCCGGCGGCAATCATCACCGACATCCAAGTCGAAGAGAAGCTCGGCGGCAAGACCGGCAAGTGGACTCGGGCATGAGCGGCATTCCGGCCGGCGCACGTGCCGTCGTCGTAACCGCCTCGACCCGCGCCTCGCAAGGCGTTTACGACGACGTCAGCGGCGACCTGCTCGACGGCGCATTGACCGACCTAGGGTTCGAAGTTGCCCGGGTACTGCTCCCGGACGATCGCGATAAGTTGACCAACGCGATCGCGACCGCCGTGGAACTCAAGGCAGACCTGGTCGTCACGACCGGCGGCACCGGGATGTCACCGACCGATATCACCCCGGAAGCGACCGCGCCGGTCATTACCCGACCGGTGCCCGGGATCGCCGAGGCCATTCGCGCGTACGGCGCGGCCAGCACGCCGTACGCGGTCATGTCACGCGGGCTCGCGGGGGTCGCCGGTACGACGTTCATCGTCAACCTACCGGGGTCTAAGGGCGGCGCGAAGGATGGGATCGCCGTGCTCACGCCACTCCTTCCGCATATTCTCAGCCAGCTGCGCGGCGGCGACCACTAACACGCCGCGATCCGTCACGAAACCCCCGTGATCCGTCACGTAATCCCGTTCATCCGTCACCCTCGCACCGCGCGTCCGGCTTGAGTTGCCATTCAAACAGGCTGAACACGCAAAGCGCCGCTTCGGTCTAGTTTCGCTCCCCGTCACCAAGACTCACCGCTAATCGCCACATTTGTGGCGTTGTGCAGCGTGAAACAGCGGCAACCTGCAGCGACACCCTACGTGTCAGTCTGGTTGTGAGTCAGTCACCCATTCCCATGGAGTTGATTGTCTTGCCCTTAGAAGGTTTCTATACCGCAGAAGAACAACGT
>NZ_PVUE01000028.1 GCF_003003235.1 Antricoccus suffuscus | reverse complement strand
CCGCGGCACACCGTCACCACCACCACACCCACCGGACACGAATACACCTCCCGCGCACCACGACTACCCGGCACACCACCGCACACCAGTCACGTGGACTACTCCCACATCGAGGAACGACTCATCGAAGTGCTCTACGCCGCCTAACGCGTACCTGCCGGCGATTGAGCGCAGTTGTGCACAGGACGGCGTGTTTCCACAATGCGACGTTTGGCCATGGGTGAGGAAGCGACGATGGACTTAGCGTCACGATCGTGGAGTTGCGTAGGCCGGGAGCACAGGAGCGAGACCAGTCCATCGAACGGGTCCGGTCAATCCTTGGCAGCGATGACGGAAGCATCGACGAGCCCGTCTCAGAAGCCGAGGCCCAACCGGAGCCACGCCCACGGCTGGTCGCGGATCGCCGATCGGTACTAGCTTTTGTCATCACGGCCGTGGTGGCCGCGGTCATTGCCTCCGCAGTGACGTGGTTCAGCCGGCCAACCTCGGAGCCCGTGTCGCCCCCAGCGCTATCCGCGGCGACGAACACGAGGACGTCCGGAACTGAGGCACCTCAGTCCGAGGCGAGTCCGAGCGCTGCCGCGACGATCGTCGTGTCCGTTATCGGGTACGTCGCTACGCCGGGTCTGGTGACGCTGCCGGAAGGCTCGCGCGTCGCGGACGCGATAGCCGCCTGTGGGGGCATCAGTCCCGGCGCGGACCTCACCACGGTCAACCTAGCTCGGGTGCTCTCGGACGGGGAGCAGATAGCGGTCGGCGTGCCCGGTGGAGCGCAGGCGTCCGCTACGCAAGGCGGCACGGCGCCAACGGGGACCGGCGCCAAGGTCAACATCAACACGGCATCGGCCGAGGACTTCGACTCGCTTCCGGGAATTGGCCCTGTGATCGCGACCCGAATCATCGACTTTCGGACCAAGAACGGCAAGTTCAAGTCGGTCGAGGACCTCAGCAACGTCTCGGGCATCGGTCCGTCGATTATGGGAAGCATCAAGGACCTGGTGACGGTCTGACATGCCAGCTGAGCGGCTCGGGGGAGACTTTCGACTAGTACCGGCTGCCGGGCTCGCGTGGATTTGCACAATCATCACCAATAGCACCAGTCGGGCATTCGGGTGGTGGGCGTTTGCCATTGCCGCGGTGGCATCGGCGGTCGCTGGCGCGGCGATGTTCGCTCCGAAGCGATGGCTATTAGGCGTCCGAGACTGGTGGGTGCTCCCGGTCTTGCTAGCCGGGGCCGCCGCGCTGGCCGCGCTCACGGTCGGCCTCATTCGCCAGTCCGAGGCTTTGTCGTCGCCGCTGCGCGAGGCCGCGCTGCATGGGCGGTACGTCGAGGTCGAAGGCGCAGTCGCGACCGATCCTCGGGTCTATCGCAACCAGCCCTCGGGTACGCCGCCGAGAATGGTGGTCACCGTCGACGTGTCAGTACTCGAGACCGGTCATACCCGGTATCGGCTCGATGGGCAGGTTGTTGTCATAGGAAGCGCAAAGCCGTGGCTTGGCAAACTGCCCGGCCAAAAGGTCGTGCTGTCGGGTATGTTGTCGCTCCCGCTACGTGGCGGTGTGGACGCGATGATGTCGGAGCGCGGCCCGCCTCGTTTTGTCGGTCAGGCCTCAATAGTGCAGCGCGTTGCCGGCACGATTCGCACGGACTTGGCCGCATCCAGCCAGCGGGCACTTGCGCCGGACGCCGCCGCGGTGCTCACTGCGCTCGTCGACGGCGACGTTTCGGAGATCAACCCGATCATCGATGCGCAGTTCAAGCAGACCGGGCTTAGCCACCTCATGGCCGTGAGCGGCGCCAACGTGGCGATTATTACCGGAGCTGGGCTGTGGCTTGCTCGGCGTACTCGGCTGCCGTTCATGGCGCAAATCGGTTTCGCCGCCTGCCTGCTCATCGCATTCGTCCTGGTCGCGAGGCCTGAACCCAGCGTGCTCCGAGCGGCCGCGATGGGCGTGGTGACCCTGATCGCGCTCGCATCCGGCAGGCCACGCGCCGCGATTCCCGCGCTAGCAGCCGCGGTGATTGTGCTGCTGTTTGTTGCTCCATCGCTCGCGACCGCGGCGGGCTTCGCGTTGTCCGTGGTCGCGACGGGCGGCATCGTGATATTCAGTCCGCCCTGGACAGCACGACTGTCTAGGTATATGCCCAAACCGCTCGCGATGGCGGTTGCCGTCGCGGCATCGGCGGGACTCGCGACCGCGCCGATCATCGTGACGCTATATCCGATGCTGAACCTCGTCTCGATACCGGCAAACCTGCTCGCGGCGCCAGTAGTCGCGCCGGCGACGATTCTCGGCGTCATCGCCGCGGTCAGCGCGACCTGGTGGCCGGCACTCGCGGACGCTTGCTGTTGGCTCGCGGGTTTCAGCGTGCGGTGGCTCATCGGAGTGGCGGACCGTGCGAGCGCGATTCCCGAAGCGCGGATCGACTGGCCGGCCGGCTTAACCGGAGCGGGACTGCTCGTCGGCTGCTTTATCGCTACCGCGGTGGTGGCGCGCGCCACCCGCAGTCGGCCTGGGATCCGTGCCGCGGTCGCTGGAATCGTTGTCGGAGGCTTGGTCGTATCGATCCCAATCAGGGCGGCGATAAGGCCGTGGCCGCCCACTGACTGGCTGGTGGTCGCCTGCGATGTCGGACAGGGTGACGCCGTGGTCATCCACACGGGAGACGGGTCCGCGATCGTGGTGGATACCGGCCCGGAGTCGGTGTCCATCGATCGGTGCCTCACCGAGTTAGGGATCGACAGTATGCCGATGATCTTGCTCAGCCATTTACATGAAGACCATATTGGCGGACTCGAAGGAGCGGTCCGCGGAAGATCTGTCGCCGAGATCGATGTCAGTCCGCTGCACGATCCGATTAGCGCCTCCCAGCGGGTGGACTCTATCGCGACCAAGCTGGGCGTCCCGGTTCGCGATGCGGTCCGCGGCGAGCAGCGTTACGTCAGCGACGTGCGCATCACCGTGATCGGACCGGTGCAGCGCGAGACGGACACGCATTCGGATCCCAACAATAATTCGGTGCTCGTCCGCGTCGACGTGCGCGGGTTCTCCTTTCTCCTGCCGGGGGACGCCGAGATCGAAGAGCAGACCGACATCATTGGAGAGCCCGCCCTGCTCGACGTCGACGTGCTGAAGGTGCCGCACCACGGGTCTGCCTATCAGCTCAAGGACTTCTTCGCAGCGACGACCGCGCAGATTGCGTTGGTGTCGGTTGGCGCCGGAAACACCTATGGCCATCCGTCGCCGTTGACGATGGCGACGCTCGCATCCCTGGGGATGGACTCGTATCGCACGGATCTACAGGGTGATCTAGCTGTCACCGTGGTGGGCGGCAAACTCGAGGTCGTCACCCACGAACCGGTCGTACCGCCTACCTGAGTGAGTGTCCGGGCGTCGTGTCAGGATTGTCGGTATGAGCCAGTCTGCCGAACGCGTCGTCCTTGTGATCGGCGAAGACGAGTATTTACGCTCGGAAACAACCGCGAAAATGATCACCGCGCAGCGCGCCGCCCGCGATGAGCCGGATATGCCGGTGACGCGGGTGGTCGCGGCGAGTGATGGCGCGGCCGACCTTGCCGACGCGCTGAGCCCAGCGCTGTTCGGTGGGGAGCGGATCGTCGTACTCGACAATGCCGAGCAGTCGACCAAGGAGATCGTCTCACTGATCAAGTCGTACGTCGCAGCACCGGATCCGGAGATCTGCCTGATCGTGCAGCACTCCGGTGGAGGGCGGGCCAAGGCGTTGGCGATGGACCTGCAAAAGGGTGGCGCGCTGGTCGAGCGTGTACCGGTGGTGAAGACCGCCGACGATCGGATGAAGTACATCCGTGCTGAAGTTGCCGCGGCCGGTGGGACGATTGCGCCTAAGGCTGCGGCCGCGCTGATCGAGGCGGTCGGCGAGGACTTGCGCAGTTTGGCGAGTGCTTCGCGGCAGCTGGTCGCGGACTCCGGGGGCTCGATCACCACCGAAACTGTTGCGCGTTACTACCGCGGCCGCGCCGACGTCAAGGTGTACGCCGTAGCGGACGAAGTGGTCGCTGGCCGTCGCGGCCGGGCGCTGGAGCAGCTGCGGTGGGCACTTCGTGACGGGGCTCCGGAAGTCGTGCTGGCCGATGCCATCGCCGAAAGTGTCCGCCAGGTCGCAAGAGTCGCGGCGGCCGGTCGTAGCGACCCTAATACGCTCGCGCGCACACTCGGCATGCCGGCGTGGAAAATCCGAAAGGTGCGGTCAAATGCAGGAGGCTGGACGGCGCCTGCGCTCACTCGCGCAATGAGCATTGTTGCGACCCTCAACGGGGATGTGAAGGGCAACGCGACTAATGCGCAGTGGGCGATTGAAAAGGCGATTCTGGACATTTGCGCGGCGAAGGACGGCTAGCACGACCGGCCCCATCGGCGTACGCCAAACGCCGCCGGTGTCGCCTGGATAGACGACGCCGACGGCGTTCAGTGGAAAGCGCTGGTTAGCTTTTCTGCAGCTCGACAAGCATCTTCGCCATGCCCGACTTGCGGTTGGCGGCCTGCTTGCGGTGGATGACGCCCTTGCTGGCGGCCTTGTCGAGTTCACGCGAGGCCGCGACGAGAGCGGTGGCCGCCTCGTCGCTCTTGCCGGCAGCTGCCGCTTCACGGAACGTGCGCACCGAGGTCTTGAGAGCAGACTTGACCGACTGGTTGCGCTGACGCGCAAGCTCGTTGGTCTTGTTCCGCTTGATCTGGGACTTGATGTTCGCCACGAAGTTTGCCTCGTTCGGTGTTGTGAACTGATGATGTAACTGATGAAGATCTAGTGGGCGCGATTTCCCCGCGCACGATTGAATAGAATACCAAGTATCTGCCCCGAAACACAAAGCAGGGCGTCGAAGGCCACACAAAAACCTAAGGACCTGAGTGAGCAACCCCGAGTACACCGATCCCGCGATGATTCGCAACTTCTGCATCATCGCGCACATCGACCACGGCAAATCGACGCTGGCCGACCGGATGCTCGAGGTGACTGGGGTTGTCGAGAAGCGTCAGATGCGTGCGCAGTATCTCGACCGGATGGACATCGAGCGCGAACGCGGCATCACGATCAAGTCGCAGAACGTCCGGCTTCCGTGGGCAGGCGTGGATAAACGCGGTTACACCCTCCACATGATCGACACGCCGGGGCACGTCGACTTCACCTACGAGGTTTCCCGGTCCCTGGCCGCCTGTGAGGGTGCCGTGCTGCTGGTCGACGCCGCGCAGGGCATCGAGGCGCAGACTCTCGCAAATCTCTATCTCGCGATGGAAAACGACCTCACAGTGATCCCGGTGCTCAACAAGATCGACCTGCCGGCCGCCCAACCCGAGCGGTACGCCGCGGAGATCGCACACATCCTCGGCTGCGATCCCGACTCGATTTTGCGAGTATCCGGCAAGACCGGGGAAGGGGTCGAGGAGCTGCTCGATCAGATTGTCGCGGACATCCCCGCGCCGGTTGGCGACGCTGACGCCCCCGCCCGGGCGATGATTTTCGACTCGATCTACGACATCTACCGCGGCGTCATCACCTATGTGCGGGTGGTCGATGGCCGCATCTCCAGCCGCGAGCGCATCAAAATGATGTCCAACGGTACGACGCACGAACTGCTTGAGCTCGGCGTCATCTCACCCGACCCGACGCCGGTGATGTCGCTCGGCGTCGGAGAGGTGGGCTATCTGATCACCGGTGTCAAGGACGTGCGTCAGTCCCGCGTCGGTGACACCGTCACGCTGCTCAATCGGCCGGCGGCCACGCCGATCGGCGGTTACCGGGACCCGAAGCCGATGGTCTACTCGGGTCTCTATCCGGTGGATGGCTCGGAATACCCGCTGTTGCGCGACGCGCTCGACAAGCTTCAGCTCAACGACGCTGCCCTCATGTGGGAGCCGGAGACCTCGACCGCCCTTGGCTTCGGATTTCGGTGTGGGTTCCTCGGGCTGCTGCACATGGAGATCGTCCGCGAGCGCCTGGAGCGGGAGTTCGACCTCACCCTTATCTCGACGGCGCCCAACGTCGTCTACCGAGTCGTGACCGATGACGGCAGCGAGCTGCACGTCACCAACCCGAGCGACTGGCCCGAAGGCAAGATCGCCGAGGTACACGAGCCGGTCGTCAAATGCACGATCATCGCGCCGACCGAGTTCACCGGCGCCATCATGGAGCTGTGCCAGTCCCGACGCGGAAACCTGCAGGGGATGGACTATCTGTCCGAGACCCGGGTCGAGCTTCGCTACATGATGCCTCTCGGTGAGATCATCTTCGACTTCTTCGACTCGTTGAAGTCGCGCACCCGCGGCTATGCCTCGCTCGACTATGAAGAGGCAGGTGAGCAGCTCTCCGACCTGGTCAAGATCGATATCCTCCTGCAGGGCGAGACGGTCGACGCCTTCAGCGCGATCGCGCACAAGGACAAGGCCTACGCGTACGGCGTGCGGATGACCGCGAAGCTGCGTGAGCTGATACCTCGCCAACAGTTCGAGGTGCCGATTCAAGCAGCGATCGGCAGCCGGATCATCGCTAGGGAGACGATTCGCGCGATTCGCAAGGACGTGCTCGCTAAGTGCTACGGCGGTGACATCACGCGCAAGCGCAAATTGCTCGAGAAACAAAAAGAGGGCAAGAAGAAGATGAAGATGGTTGGCCGCGTCGAGGTGCCGCAGGACGCGTTCATCGCGGCGCTGTCGACCGACGATGCCCCGAAGCCGAAGTAGCGGCTAGGTACGTTGGCCAAACGCTCGTAACATACGAGCATGAGGCCATATCTGCTTGAACCTGTTGATCAGCTTCCGCACGGCAGCGCCGAGAAGTCCCGCCGCTACGCGTCCGAGCGCTACACCGGCGCCGTGGGGCTGAACTGGTATGACTGCGATCCGACACTGCAGGTCCAGATGCGCAACCATCTTGGCGACGCCGGCCTGGCCTGGGCGCGGCCACACCTGCAGCGCGTTGGCGCGCTGATGGGTGGTCCCATCGCCGAGTGTGCCGAGCGGACCGACAAGAACCCGCCCCAGCTTGAGCGGTATGACCGCTGGGGTCACGATGTCAGTCGGGTCGTGATGCCCGAGTCGTTCCATGCCGCCAGAAATGCCCTGATCGACAACAGTTTCGGCTCGCCGGAGTTCCGCGCCGAAGCCGCTCGGGCCGGCGTCGATGTCGCTCCGCTCTCTGTCGCGCGCAGTTATCTGCTCGACCAGGCGGACATCGGCATGGCCTGCGCGATGGGGACCGGCGGCGACATGGTCATCCAGATGGCCGACCAGTTCGCGCCAGCGGACGCGAAGGTGCGCGTCAAAGAAGTCCTGGCGGAGGGCGAGCTCACGGGGGAGACGGCGCAGCTACTCACCGAGCGCACCGGTGGATCGGATCTGGCCGCACTGGAGACGACTGCTCGCCGCGACGGACGCACGTGGCTGCTCAACGGGCTGAAGTGGTTTGTGTCCAACGTCAACGGTGCGGCGTACGTCGTACTCGCCAAGCCCGAGGGGGCGCCCGATACCTCGCGCAGTGTCGTCCCGTTTCTTGTGTTGCGTGAACGGTCCGACGGGTCACGCAACGGCATCCGCATTCGCCGGCTCAAGGACAAGCTGGGTACCAAGTCGGTGGCCTCGGCAGAAGTCGAACTGGTAGACGCAGAGGCGTTCATGCTGGCGCCCGATGAGGAGCAGCCGGGCGGCGACCGCGCCGGTGAGGGGCGCGGCCTGGCGCGCATGATGGAGTTGACGAACGACTCCAGGCTCGGCGTGGCCATGATGGGACTTGGCTGCGCGCGCCGCTCGCTGGTGGAGGCACTTCGCTACGCGTCGGTCCGCGAGGCATTCCAGGCGCCTCTCGATGCGCACCCGCTCATGCAGCGCAAGCTGGCGGAGCTGATCGTCGAGGTCGAAGCCGTCCAGGGCCTCGTCTTCGACGGCCATCTCGGCCCCCAGCTGAGAATCGGGCCCGCGCTGATCAAGCTGCGCGCCGCGCGGCTCGGGATCACCGCCGCGAGCGACGCGATCGAAATTCATGGTGGCAACGGATACATCGAGCAGTGGCCGGTAGCGCGGATCCTGCGAGACGCTCAGGTCAACACCGTGTGGGAGGGTGCCGACAACATCCTGTGTCTCGACATCAAGCGCGCCATGCTCAAGGAGGAGGCGCACCTGCCGTTCTTCGAACGCATCCGCGATGCCATCGGCAAAAGCGGCGGCGATGACTGGACGACCTCGGTCACCGAGAACCGGCTGACGCAGGTCGAGTCCGCCCTCGAGCGCTGGCGCACCCTCGACGGGCCGACCGCCGAGGCGCGTCTTTACCCGTTGGCTCAGCACATGGTCAACGTGTACGCCGCCGCGGTTCTGCTCGAGCAGGCCGGCATGGAGCCCGCCGACGCAGGCGGCCGCAAGGCGCTCGTGGCCCGGCTATACGCCCGCGAGCACCTCATCGAGCGCGACCCGCTCGAGGAGATCGGCAGCCCGGCCGACGAGCTCGAGTACTGGCACGAGCTTCGCGGCGGCGCTTTGATCGACTAGGAGACCGCACAGCACAACGGCGCCCACCCGCGGCGAGGGGGTGGGCGCCGTTGCGGTTCGGCGTGCGGGCGCGGCTAGTTGGTGAAGACGAACTTGCCGGCGGTGTTGCCGTCGACCATTGCCTGGAAGCCCCGCTTGGCCTCGCTCATGGGGAGCACTTCGTTGATGACCGGGCGCAGGCCGGTGTCGCGGCACAGCCCAAGCAACCCTTCGAGCTCGGTGCGGGTGCCCATCGTCGATCCGATGATGCGCATCTGCAGGAAGAAGACCCGGTTGAGGTCCGCCTTCGGGTTGGGGCCACTGGTCGCACCGGACACGACAAGCGTGCCGCCGGGGCGCAACGAACGCAGCGAGTGCGACCAGGTGGCCTCGCCGACGGTCTCGATGGCCGCGTCGACCTTGCCGGGGAGCCGTGCGCCGGTCTCGAACACTTCGTGCGCGCCGTGACCCAGAGCGGCCTGCCGCTTCTCCTCGCTGCGGCCGGTGACCCACACGCGCAAGCCGATGGCCCGGGCGATCGACATGGCGGCCGTCGCGACGCCGCCGCTGGCGCCCTGGATCAGCACGGTGTTGCCAGGCTTGAGCCGCGAGTCGTTAGTGAGCATCCGGTACGCCGTAAGCCACGCGGTCGGCAGGCAAGCGGCCTCTTCGAACGACAGCTCAGCAGGCTTGGCGACGAGGTTGCCCTTTGGTACGACGACGTACTTGGCCATCGTGCCCTGATGGACTTCAGACAGCAGCGAACGCTTCGGGTCGAACGTCTCGTCTCCAGTCCATCCGGGAGACGAAATCACCGAGTGGATGAGGACCTCGTTGCCGTCCTCGTCGATGCCTGAGGCGTCGGTGCCGAGGATCATCGGCATGCGTTCGGCGGGAAGACCGATGCCCTTGAGCGAGAAGATGTCGTGGTGGTTGAGTGACGCGGCCTTGACCTCGACACGAGTCCAACCGTCTGGGGCTTCGGGTTCGGGGCGCTCACCGAGTTCGAGCGCGGCAATCGGATCGTCGGGATTGGGTGCGGATACGAAGACTGAGAACATGTCTCGGATCGTACGTCGGCCGCCAAACTGGCGCGGAGACTGGGCTACTCGAAAGGCACTGCTACTTGAATTTCCAGCGCGCCATCGCCGCGACCAGTGGAATGCCGAGCCCGATCATCGGCCAGATCGGCCAGAAGCCGCCGTGATCGCCGCCAAACCCGGTGGCGAGCCAAACGGCGGTGGTGATGAACGCAACCAGCACCCAGGTACTCAGCGCCGCCATGGCGACGCGCCGTTGAGCATCTTCGTCGCCTTCGTCCGCGCGGCGGCGCAACTCGTCTCGACCGTCATGCCAGTCGGTCCCGACAACGGTCGCGTACGACGAGAGGGAGGGCGTGTGCCGGGGCGCGGGCTTCGGCACGGCCTGCCCGCCTGGCAGGTCCGCCAGCAACGGCGCGAGGTCTCCGGCGGTCTTCGCCGTGCTCGCGATTGCCGTGCGTTCGTTGAACTCGTTGACGTCGAGCTGGCCCAGTGCGTGTGCCTCGCTCAGCCGCATGATGGCCGCCTCGCGCTCGGCATCCCCGATGCGAGTCCGGTCGCCGTCTCGATCGTTTTCACTCACGACGAAAGGTTACGACGTCGTCATCACCGAACCGCGGCCGCGCCCCGAACCGCCGACGCCTTTGCCGGTGAACTTCGAACGCACCCACAGGATTAGCCCGACCAGGACGAGCGCGGGTACGACGAATACGAGCGCCATGACGGACAGGGCGATCAGCCCGACGACGATCGCAACCATCAGGGCGACAATCCCGACAACCCGCCAGCCGGTCTTGGTGCGTAGCGGGTGTTTGCCTCCGGTCAGGTCGCGCACGGTGAAAGCGCGGGGTGTGCCGAGGTCGATGTGTGGGGTACCGAAGTTCGCATACGGGCCGTCGGTACGCGGCGTGGTCGGTACGTCGACAATCGGCGTGCCGTCTTCGTTGATGATCTGGGCCATCTGGACTCCTCAATTGGTCGCGCAGTGCGGATGCGGCCACACCAATTACTACGATTAGTCGGCGCGTTTTGTTCCGGCTAAGGAGATCGAATGACCTATCGGCAGTTCATGAAGGTGTTCGACCGGTTGATGCGCAGAAAACCCGCGGCCGCCGTACTGGTCGTTGTCGGGCTGGTGATTGCCGGGTTCTTCCTCGTGCGTGGTGGTACGACGAGTGACGGGCCCGAGGCGCAGTCGGGCGTGACCTCGTCGCAGGTGGCGACGGATGCCGCGACCGGTGCCTCGACGGTCGCACTGTCCGCCCTGCCGAAGGAGGCCGCGCAGACTCTCAAGCTCATCAAGGCAGGTGGGCCGTTTCCGTACGAGAAGGATGGGTCGACGTTCGGTAACTTCGAGAAGCTGCTTCCGCTCAAGTCCGGCGGCTACTACCACGAGTACACGGTGCCGACGCCAGGCGAGAGTGATCGGGGAGCGCGGCGAATCATCGCCGGTGATGGCGGTGAGTTCTACTACACCGGAGACCATTACGCGTCGTTCCAGCGCATCGAGGAGGACTCATGATCAGGCACATTGGGCCGGTGGCCTCGACCGCAACCATCGTCCTTCGCGCGCAGGCCGAAGGACGCCGGGTGTACGTCGTGCCCAAGGCAGACAACAAGGCGCAACTGCTAGCGAGAATCGCTGGCGCGCTGCACTTCCCGGACTATTTCGGTCACAATCTGGACGCGCTGTACGACTGTCTTGGTGACCTGTCCTGGTTGCCCAGCGGTCCACGGACCATCGTTTGGGATGACGCGTTGTCGTTCCTGCGCACCGACCGAGCGACGTACGGCGCCGTCGAGTCGATCTTCGACATCACCAGCAGACTCGCGCACGACGACACCGACGTGGTGCTCTGCATGCGATGAGAGCCGTGGCGATCCGGCACCAAAGACGCTGATCGGGGCAAGATAGTCGGGTGCCTTCCACCTTGCCTCAGGGCGAAATCGCGCCCCTCGACGGCGCATTGCCCGAGTCCGCGAAGAGCGGCGCAGCGTCGACGCCGTTCGGCTTCTACCTGCACGTGCCGTTTTGTGCGACCCGCTGTGGCTACTGCGACTTCAACACCTACACCGCGAGCGAGTTGACGGCGCGGGACGGGTCGGCGACCGTATCGCAGTCCAACTACATCGACCTCATGCTCGGCGAGATCCGGATGGCGCGGCAGATACTCGGTGACCAGGCGCCGCCGGTCCAGACGATCTTCGTCGGCGGCGGTACGCCGTCGCTGTTGCCGGCCGACCACTTGGCCAGCGCGATCAGGGAGATCTACCACGAGTTCGACGTGGCCGACGACGTAGAGATCACGACGGAGGCCAACCCTGAGTCGGTGTCGCCGTCGTACCTGCGTCGGCTTCGAGAGTCGGGTTTCACCCGGCTCTCGCTCGGCATGCAGTCGGCGGTGCCGCACGTGCTGCGCGTCCTGGACCGCACCCACACGCCGGGGCGGGCGCTCGAGGCCGTTGCCGAGGCCAGGTCTGCCGGCTTCGAGCATGTCAACCTCGACCTCATCTACGGCTCACCTGGAGAGTCCGACGAGGACTGGCAAACCAGCCTCGACGCGGCGCTTTCCGCTGGCCCGGACCACGTGTCGGCATACGCGCTCATCGTCGAGGAAGGTACGGCGCTGGCGGGCAAGATCGCACGCGGTCACATTCCCGCCCCGGACGATGATGTGCTCGCGGACCGTTACGAACAAGCGGATCTAGCGATGCGTAAGGCCGGGCTGCTCTGGTACGAGGTATCCAACTGGGCCACCGATACCGCCGCCCGCTGTCGGCATAACGAGATCTATTGGCAGGGCGGCAACTGGTGGGGGGTCGGCCCAGGCGCGCACAGTCACGTCGGCGGTGTGCGCTGGTGGAATGTCAAGCACCCGGCGGCGTACGCCTCCAGGCTCGAGGCCGGACTGAGCCCGGCACATGGTCGTGAGCGGCTCGATGAGCGTCAACGGCGAATGGAATACATCATGCTTCAGATCCGGCTGCGTGCCGGACTTCCCGTTGATGATCTTGACGGAGCGCAGCAGCAGACCGTGGAAGAGATGGTCGGCTACGGCTTGCTGCAGCGCGATGAGCACGCGAACCGGCGCGCCGTACTCACGTTGCGCGGCCGACTGCTCGCGGACGCGGTGATCCGATCTCTGGTGAGCTGACCGCGTCGATCCATCGATCGCCTACTCGTTGGTGGACCGGGGCAGCAGGTCGTCGAGGTTAAGCACCCGGACATGCAATGCAGTGCGCTGATGCAGCGCCGCGCGCAGGGCCCTGTGTAACCCGTCTTCCAGGTAGAGCTCGCCATTCCACTGGACGGCGTGCGAGAACAGGTCACCGTAGAAGGTCGACTCGTCCGACAGCAGCTTGTCCAAGGCGAGCTCGCGCTTGGTGGTGATGAGGTCGGCCAGCCGCACCTGACGTGGCGGGATATTTGCCCAGTCGCGCGCCGAGAATCCATGATCGGGGTACGGGCGTCCGTCCCGCACCTCTTTGAAGATCATGTACGACGGCTCCTGATCGCTAGCGCAGTGTGGCATTGCTGTAGATATTTCATTGCTACAGATATTTTATGGGTACGGCGTATCGGAAGTAACGCCTCGTTGCCGAATAGCGACGTCGGATCCGTCGTACACTGGAATTTTGGCACTCAGAGTAGCCGAGTGCCAACCGACTTTAGTGGCGCAACGCGCCCAGCTCGCAAGACTCAGGAGGTGTCGTCGTGGCTAGCGAAGACCGCAAGCTCGACGTCCTTCGGGCAATTGTCGAGGATTTCGTCTCGACCCGTGAGCCAGTGGGGAGCAAGGCGATCGTCGAACGCCATCGACTCGGCGTCTCCGCGGCCACCGTGCGCAACGACATGGCGCAGCTGGAGGATGAGGGCTACATCACCCATCCGCACACCAGCGCCGGGCGGATTCCTACCGACAAAGGCTATCGCCTCTTCGTGGACCGGCTGTCCACGCTCAAGCCGCTCTCCGCGGCCGAGCGCAAGGCGATCGAGAAGTTCATCTCCGGCGCGGTTGACCTCGACGACATTCTGCGACGTAGCGTTCGGCTGCTCGCGCAAGTGACTCGGCAGGCCGCCGTCGTGTCCTACCCGAGCCTCTCGCGCAGCAGCATCAGGCACATTGAGCTGGTCCCCCTGGCGGCGAACCGGGTGATGACGGTCGTCATCACCGATACCGGCCGGGTCGAGCAACGCGTGACCGACGTCCCGACCGACCTAGATGCCGACGACATCGCGCTGCTGCGTGCCGTTCTCAACGCCGCGCTGACCGGCGTCAAGTTGGCCGAGTCTTCGCCGGTTGTCGCGGAGCTGCCTGAGCAGGTGGACCGGCCGTTGCGGCCGACGATGTCGATCCTGTGCACCGTCCTGCTCGACGCGCTGGTCGAACCGTTCGAGAGCCGGATCGTGATCGGCGGCGCGGCCAACCTCACACGAAATGCCGCGGACTTCACCCAAAGCCTCGGCTCGGTCCTCGAAGCGCTCGAGGAGCACGTCGTACTTCTGCGGCTGATAGACGAGTCGGCGCATCCCGATGGACTGTATGTCTCGATCGGCGAGGAGAATGAGGTCGAGGGACTTCGCTCGACCGCGCTCGTCGCGATCGGGTACGGCGAACAGACCAACCGGCTGGGCGGCCTCGGAGTTGTGGGTCCGACGAGGATGGACTACTCGGCGAATATGAGCGCGGTGCTGACCGTGGCTCGCTATATTGGACGGCTGCTGTCAACGACTTAACTGCTTGTACTGCACCAAACTATTTCCGAATCATGGGAGAAATGTGGCTAAGGACTACTTCGCCATCCTGGGCGTAAGCAAGGAAGCGACACCGGAGGAGATCAAGCGCGCCTATCGTAAGCGCGCTCGCGACCTGCATCCGGACGTCAATCCTGATCCCCACGCGCAAGAGCAGTTTAAAGAAGTCTCGACGGCGTACGAGGTCCTCACCGACCCCGAGAAACGGCGCATCATCGACCTGGGCGGCGATCCGTACGCGCCGGGCGGTGGCATGGGAGGCGGCGCCGGCGGATTCTCCGGGTTCGGTGGATTCGGCGACATCATGGACGCGTTCTTCGGTGGCGGTGGCGGCAACACCCGTCAGCGCCGCAGCCGGATCCGACCCGGCGCTGACGCGCTGCTCGGTGTCGAACTCAGCCTCGCCGAGATCGCGTTTGGTACGACGAAGGAGTTCGTCGTAGACACCGCGATCCTCTGCGACTCGTGTGAGGGAGCCGGTACGGCGCCCGGCACGAGTCCTGCCGAGTGTGGGACCTGCTCTGGCACCGGTGAGATACAGGCGGTGCAGCGCACCATGCTTGGTCAGATGATGGTCTCGCGCGAGTGTCACGTGTGCCACGGGACCGGAGTGGTGATCCCGTCACCGTGCCAAAAGTGCGGCGGCGACGGTCGAGTGCGCTCGCGGCGCACCGTATCGGCGAAGGTCCCGGCGGGCGTCGAGGACGGCATGCGGATCCGCCTGGCGTCGCAGGGCGAAGTCGGCCCCGGTGGCGGCCCGCCCGGCGACCTCTATCTGGAGATCAACCAGGTAGCGCACGACATCTTCACCCGCGAGGGTGACGATCTGCATTGCCGCGTCACGTTGCCGATGACCTCGGCAGCGCTGGGTACGACGCTCGACCTGGTCAATCTCGACGAGTCGGTGGAGTCGCTTGAGATCAAGGCCGGCACCCAGCCCGGAGACAAGATCACGCTGCGCGGTAAAGGCGTGCCGCGGTTGCGCAGCACGCAACGCGGCAGCCTGATTGTGCATCTCGAAGTTAAGACGCCGGTCCGACTCGATGACGAGCAAGAGGATCTGTTGCGTCAGCTGGCGAAGCTGCGCGGCGAGGAGGGCGAGGCTTCGACCAAGGCCAACCCGAGTGGCGGTCTGTTCTCGCGGATGCGCGACGCATTTAACGGTCGCTGAGGCGTGACGGCGTCGGGGCAGCTTCCGGTCTTCTACATCGGGACCATCCCACCCGGAGCCACTTCGCTGACGCTTGACGGCGACGAAGGCCTGCACGCGGCGAAAGTACGCCGGATCAGGGTAGGCGAGCAGATCCGGATCGCCGACGGGGCCGGCGCTTTCGCCGACTGCGCGGTCGAGTCGGTCGCGGCCCGGACTCTCGTGGCGCGGGTCGTCCGGCACGGCGCCGACCCGGTACGCCGCCCGACCATCACCGTTGTTCAGGCGCTTCCCAAGGCCGACCGTGGCTCTCTCGCGGTCGAGTTGTTGACCGAGGCAGGGGTCGATGAGATTGTCCCGTGGCAGTCGCGTAACTGCGTCGCGCGATGGTCTGACCCGCAGAAGGCCGCGAGGGGCGTAGCCAAGTGGGCGGTCACCGCGCGCGAGGCCGCCAAGCAGAGTCGTCGTACCCGCGTCCCGATCATTGCACCGTTGATCTCAACCCGCGAGCTTCTGCAGCGCGCTAAGGACCAGCGCACGATTGTGCTGCACGAGAGTGCGACGGCATCCCTTATGCAGCAGTCCTTCTCGGGAGTCAGCGACCTCATGGTCATCGTCGGGCCCGAAGGGGGAGTGAGTCCGGACGAGGTGGCCGACCTCCGGGGCGTCGGGGCGTGCGTCGTACACCTTGGGCCCGAAGTGTTGCGTACGTCGAGTGCCGGTCTGGCCGCCGTCGCGGTAATCAGCGCTCTCACGGGACGGTGGGACGCGATCAGCCGATCGTAGTGCCCACTAGCCCGGTCATGGTGCCCTTTGCGTCGGATGTCCACGCCACGACCGCGTGCGGCTTGACGGTGTCCTTGAGAGACTCGGTCCACGTCGTCGAGCCCGTGAGGCTGGCGATGCTGACCGACACGGGCATGGTGGCGACCGTGGCGTCGGCTTTTGACTCCAACGCTGCAGTGCTCAGGGTGGCGCTGCCGGCACGCAGCTCGCCGCGCAGCTTGCCTGAGGCGATCACTTGTGAGGACGTCACCTTGGGTGCGTCAATGGTCAACTGCGCATTTGCATCCCCGCCGGGTAGCGACGCGCCAATCACGACGTACGCCGTCTTGGCCTCGACCGTCACGGCCTTGAGGTAAACCACCGTCATGAGGCTTCCGGTTTGGCCAAAGACCCGGACGACGGCGCCGTCGCTGCCCGATACGTAGCTCTTGCTCGAGGTCGCCTTGCTGGTCGTCACCGGTCCAGAGGCGCCGCTCGTGGCGGTGGTGACGAACGAGCTCGCCAGCTGCTCCGGGCTTTGGGCGAGCACGCCATCCGGCTGATATGAGCCCTTGAGCGCGTCTGCGGTCTGCTGAGTGTTAGCCATCGGGTACATCGTCGGCGTTTTCGAGCTGATCGGTGCCGGTTTGCCGATGACGGCCGTCGCGGACGGGTTCTTGGCCTTTCCCGACTCGGGAGCACTGGTCGTAGAGGACCGCGGGGCCGAGTCGGTGGGAGTCCGGTCGCTCGCCGACGAGGCCGCCGTACCGTCCTGCCGGCCGTCGGCCGAGAAGGCGTGCGGCAAGATGGCCGCGCCCACGATGACCGCGGCCGCTCCGGCAGCGGCCAGCACCGGGCGCCATACACGCATCCGGGTGCGCCGGCCAACACGTTCGCGGATCGTGCTGAGGCCGGCACCAGAAATCTGGGTCGACTCGGCGCGCGCCCTCAGCGCATCGCGCAGCGCCGCCTCGAGGTGCTCGTCTGACACGTCCCGCATCGATTCGGGGCCGTGGGTCTCGTCGCGGTCAGGGCGGTTCATCGCGCACCGCCGATCCGTTCGCCCAGTTGGGCGCGCAAGGTTGTCATACCTCTGGATGCGTGAGTCTTGACCGAACCCTTGCTGATGCCGAGGGTGTCGGCGATCTGCGATTCGGAAAGGTCGTTGTAGTAGCGCAGAACGAGGACCTCCTTTTGGCGCGCGGGAAGAGCGTGCAATTCGGCGAGAACGCGATCCTGCTCGATGCTTTCCATCGCTCCGGACTCGGCCGACGGCGCGTCCGGCGGCGGTTTCGGCGCGTGCTTGCGGGCCACTAGCCGCCGCCGCATCCGAGATCGGGCGAGGTTGAGCACGGTGGTGCGCAGATAGCCGATCGCCGCCGCAGGCTCGCGGATGCGTTTCCAAGCGCCGTACATCTTCACGTAGGCGTCCTGGACGACCTCCTCGGACGCGCCGGGGTCGTCGAGCAGGGTTGCGGCCAGTCTCACGAGGGACCGATAGTGCTCGGTATAGAGCTTGGTGAGTGCCTCGTCGGCATCGCCGTACACCGGCTCGTCCCGTTGGCGCACCGCCAGATAGCCCCTAGGTCTCAGTTGCGTGTCGTGAGCCACCACTGTATCTGCTGGTCGCGACGCAGAATCTGACCCGCGCGCCACGCCGGCGGCGCGGTGAAATGTTGGCATGGTCAGCGTCATACCGGTCCAGACGCCCAGCGTCACCGGATGGTTGACATCGGACGGCGTCGGTGCCACGGAATTATCGATGGTGCTCGAGTGTTTTGCTATCTACACTGGTTTAACTACCGAACACCGCGTTAATACGCGCCAAGCCATGAAAGTGAAGGCCGCCGCACTCGTGCCCCGTACTGATAAGCAGCAATCTGATCATGCCAGCCACGATGAGCCGCAGCCTGATGTCGTCACCACCGCATCACTAGAAATCCCGTCCACTACACCGATGGTGTCCATTCTCGGTGTGCGCGACGAGCTACTGCGGGTAATCGAAGCATCCGTCGGCGCGCAGGTGCACGTGCGCGGCAACACCGTCACGTTGAGCGGTCCGGCCGGTGAGGTGGCGTTCGCTGAGCGAGTGTTCGACGAGCTGCTCGCGTTAGTCGACTCCGGCCACGGTATGACCGCGGACGCCGTACGCCGCACGATCGACATGTTGCGCAACGGCTCGTCAGAGCGTCCCGCCGACGTGCTGAGCTTCAATATTCTTTCCCGTCGCGGACGAGCGATCAGACCCAAGACCGTCAACCAGAAGCGGTACGTCGACGCGATCGACGAAAACACGATCACGTTCGGCATCGGCCCGGCCGGCACCGGCAAGACCTACCTTGCCATGGCAAAAGCGGTGCAGGCTCTGCAAAACAAGGAAGCTAACCGCATCATCCTGACCCGGCCGGCCGTCGAGGCAGGGGAGCGGCTCGGCTTCTTGCCCGGCACCTTGTACGAGAAGATCGACCCTTATCTGCGACCCTTGTACGACGCCCTGCACGACATGATCGACCCCGAGTCGATCCCGCGGTTGATGGCCGCCGGCACCATCGAGGTCGCGCCGCTGGCATACATGCGGGGCCGGACGCTCAACGACGCCTTCATCATCCTCGACGAGGCGCAGAACAGCACCGCCGAGCAGATGAAGATGTTTCTGACCCGCCTTGGCTTCGGTGCGAAGATCGTCGTCACCGGCGACGTGACCCAGATCGACCTTCCCGGCGGGCAGAAGTCGGGACTGCGCGTCGTACGCAGCATCCTGGATGGCCTCGACGACATCAAGTTCGTCGAGTTGACGAGCACCGACGTCGTACGGCACCGGCTTGTTGGCGACATCGTCGATGCGTACGCGCGCTTTGATGAGGATGCCGCGTCGGGCCCGCCGACGAGAAGCTCGAACGGCGAGCCGAGGCGGCACGCATGAGTGTAGAGATCAGCAACGAGTCGACCGTGCCGGTCGGCGAGGCGAAGCTGTCCGCGCTCGCGTCGTTCGTGATGGGTGAACTGAAGGTCCACCCACTTGCCGAGCTGTCGGTGCTCATAGTCGACGTCGAGCACATGTCGTCACTAAACGAGCGGTGGATGGGTGAGGAAGGACCGACCGATGTGCTGGCTTTCCCGATGGACGAGCTGAGCACCGAAGGCCGGCCGGGCGTCGCGCCCGCGGACATCGACGACGACGAGGAGGACGATGACCCGAAGTTGCTCGGCGACATCGTGTTGTGCCCGGCCGTCGCGATCTCGCAGGCCTCAGCGGCAGGGCACTCGTTCGAGGACGAGCTGCACATGCTCACGACACATGGGATCTTGCACCTGCTCGGTTATGACCACATGGAGCCCGACGACGAGCGGGAGATGTTCGGATTACAGTCCGAACTGCTCGGCAAGTGGCGTGCTGCCCTCGCCGAGCAGTCCTAACTGACAGTTACTTCGTGCCCTTGACGAGCGCGTCGATCGCGGAGCCCGCGTCGGGGGCGACGTTGGTCCAGTATTCGATGGCCCGCTTGTAGACGGCGTCGGTCACCGTTCCGAGCGCACCGGCGACGGTGTGGTGCAGGCGATCGCGAGCACCGTCGTCGAACACCTTGGTGTAGAGCGTGTTCGGCTGGACGAAGTCGCTGTCCTCGGAGTGCAAGGAGTACGCCGCGCGCAGCAGCTCGCCGTCGACTGCCCATGCCTCTTCGGAGTCGCCCGGGCCGTCGGAGTAGGCGCGGCCCTTGGAGTTGGGCGCGTACGTCGGCTGGCTGCCCGAGTGGTCATAGGCCATCGCACCGTCGAACATGTAGGTGTCGACCGGTACCTTCGGCCGGTTGACCGGCAGCTGGTGGAAATTGGTGCCGATCCGGTTGCGCTGTGCGTCGCTGTAGGCGAACACGCGGCCAAGCAGCATCTTGTCGGGGCTGAAGCCGATGCCGGGCACCCGGTTGGACGGCGAGAACGCGGCTTGCTCGATCTGCGCGAAGTAGTTGTCCGGGTTGCGGTTAAGGGTCCAGGTCCCGACCTTGATGCGCGGGTAGTCCGCGTGCGGCCACACCTTTGTCAGGTCGAACGGGTTGAACCGGTACGACGCGGCATCTTCGTAGGGCATGACCTGCACCTCGACGCTCCACGTCGGGAAGTTGCCCTTCTCGATGTTTTCGTACAGGTCGCGGATGTGGTAGTCCGGGTCCTCGGCGCGCAGCTGGGCAGCCTCATCGTTAGTGAGCGTCTCGATGCCCTGCTGGGTCTTGAAGTGGTACTTGACCCAGAACTTCTCGCCGTTCGCGTTGACCCATTGGTAGGTGTGCGACCCAAAGCCGTCCTGGTTGCGCCAGCTACGCGGAATGCCGCGATCGCCCATGAGCCAGGTGACCTGGTGCGCCGTCTCGGGGTTGAGAGTCCAGAAGTCCCACTGCATATCGGCCGAGCGCAGGTGGCTGCCGGCCAACCGCTTCTGCGAACGGATGAAGTGCGGAAACTTGATCGCGTCACGGATGAAGAAGATCGGCGTGTTGTTGCCGACGAGGTCGTAGTTGCCTTCGTCGGTGTAGAACTTCATCGCGAAACCACGCGGGTCGCGCACCGTGTCGGTGGAGCCGGCCTCGAGCGCTACGGTCGAGAAGCGGACCAGGCTCTCGGTCTTGGCGCCCTTCTGGAACAGGGAGGCCTTGGTGTACTGCGAGACATCCTCGGTTACTTCGAGGGTGCCGAATGCGCCGCCGCCCTTGGCGTGCGGCTGACGCTCGGGAACCTTCTCGCGGTTGAAATGGGCCATCTGGTCGATGAAGTGGTGGTCATGCAGGAGGATCGGTCCGTTGGATCCGATCGTCAGCGAGTTGCGATCGCTCGGCGCCGGGGCTCCGGTCGCCGTGGTCGAGCCAGTCGCCTGTGGATCTGTACTGGTCACTGTGGTTCCTTTCAGTGGTGCTCAGTTACTAGCGGATAATTACGGTTCGTCAGTTTTGGGGAAGCGCAGACGAGACGTGTGCGCAGTCCGCGCACAGCCCCCAGTAGATGACTTCGGCCTCGTCGAGCACGAACCCGTGGTCGTCGTCCGGTTCGATGCATGGGGCCGCGCCGTGGGCGCAGTCGACATCAAGGATCTTTCTGCAGGAGCGGCAGATCAGGTGATGGTGGTTGTCGGCCACGCGCAACTCGTATAGGGCCGAACTTCCCGCCGGCTGGATCTTGCGTAGCAGGCCAGCCTCAGACAGGGCCTTGAGTACGTCGTACACCGCCTGCGTCGATACCTTGCCAATCTGACCGGTGACCCGATCGCGGATCTGGTCCGCATCGAGATGTTCGCGCCGCTCGATCACTTGGAGTACGGCGACCCGCTGGACCGTCGTACGAAGACCGGCCGCGGCCAGTCGTTCGCGCGGAGTTGGTGCTGCGGGGTCCATGGCTCAAGTCTAGCGCTAATCTGGAATGAGTCAATAATTGGCAGGCCGAGTGCGGCGTGGCGACCAGATAGACTGTGCAGACCATGACAGCTCACCCCACACCGCCGCACCGGTCCGGATTCATCAGCTTCGTCGGGCGGCCCAACGCGGGCAAGTCGACCCTCACCAACGCCCTCGTCGGCGAGAAGATTGCAATCATCAGCGATAAGCCACAAACCACCCGCCGGGCAATCCGCGGCATCGTCAACCGCGACGACGCGCAGATCGTGATCGTCGATACCCCAGGCGTACACCGGCCTCGCACGTTACTCGGGGAACGGCTCAACGACGTCGTCACCCACACCCTCGCCGAGGTCGACCTGATTGGCTTTTGCCTGCCAGCTAACGAAAAGATCGGGCCAGGTGATAGATACATCGCGCGCAGTCTGCGGGATAGCACCAAAGCACCGGTTATCGCGATCGTCACCAAGACCGACCTGGGCAAGCCCAAGCAGATCGCCGAGGCGCTGTTGCGAGTGCAGACCTTGCAAGAAGATCTTGGACGCGAGTTCGCCGAGATCATTCCGGTCTCGGCGGCCGCAGACTTCCAAGTCGACACGCTCTGCTCGATCATCGCCGGACGGCTGCCGGAGGGCCCGAAGCTGTTTCTCGATGGTGAGCGCACCGACGAGAGCCAGCAGTCATTGATTGAGGAGTTCATCCGTGAGGCGGCCCTGGAAGAGGCCCGCGAGGAGTTGCCGCACTCGATCGCGGTCAGTGTGTCTGAGATGCTGCCGCGGGACGACTCGGATGTCATCGACGTACATGCCACGCTGTATGTCGAGCGGTCCAGCCAGAAGCCGATTCTGCTGGGGCACCGCGGCAGCCGGATCAAACACATCGGTACGACGGCTCGCAAACAGATCGAGTCTCGACTGAACATGCGGATCTATCTGCATCTGCACATCTCGGTGCTCGCCGAGTGGCAGCGTGACCCGAAGAAGATAGATCGGCTCGGACTGTAAATATGGCTGCGAAGTTAGATATGGCTCCGCTCGCGGCGGACTTCCTTACCAACTGGCTCGACGCCGCCTGGCTCGGCCTGATCGTCATCGTCGTGCTCGCCGCGGTCGGAGTGTGGCTCGCCCTTAAGGACCGTAAGCGCAAGGCGGCGTTGACCGCTGACGCCGAACCAGGACACTGGAGCGCCGACTGCATCGATCCGCTCAACGCGCGCACACCGATGTTCGTGGTGGTCGACTCCAAAGGTTTCAAGCTGGTTCACAGCCGCACCGGAGCCGCACTTGTCAAACCGTGGTCGCAAGTGAGAGACGTCTCGATCGCGACCCACAAGATGCGGTTGAAGAACTATATCGGCCTGACGGTGTCACTGCCCGACGACGAATCGGTCGACCTGCTTTTCCTGGCCGGCGCCGGCAAGGATGCCTACGCGCGCGGCGCCGAACAAGCGCACTCGGAATTTCGTCGACGACTTAACGCGACGCGAATTGACCGCGAGCCACCCGAGCCTCAGTGACCAGACGTGACATCGGTGCGAAAATGGCGACGTGACTTTATATCGTGACGAAGGCGTCGTGTTGCGCCTGCACAAGCTCGGCGAGGCTGACCGCATCGTCACGGTGCTGACCCGTCGCACCGGCAAGGTGCGCGCGGTCGCCAAAGGGGTACGCCGTACCTCATCGCGCTTCGGTGCCCGGCTCGAACCAGGTAGCCACATCGACGCACAGTTCTTCCTCGGCAAGTCGCTCGACATCGTCACCCAGGTCGAAAGCATTCGTCCGTACGGCGCGCAGATCGTCGATGACTACCCGCGACATACCGCGGGCGCGGCGATCCTTGAGGCCGCCGATCGGCTCAGCGGCGAGGAGCGTGAACCGTCGCTGCGGCTGTACCTTCTACTGATTGGCGCTCTTCGATCCCTTGCAGAAAAGGAGAAATCGCCCCGCCTCGTTCTTGATGCGTTTCTCGTGCGCGGGATGTCCGTGGCCGGCTGGGAACCTGCTCTCGACTCGTGCGCGCGTTGCGACAAGCCGGGCCGGCACCGACGCTACTCGGTCGAGAGCGGTGGTACGACGTGCATCGCGTGCGCCGTACCCCGCGCCGTGACGGTGCTCGCCGAGACGCCCGCCTACATCGAGGCGCTGCTGACCGGTGACTGGGTCGAGGCGGAGGCCGCGGTCCCACGTGTGCGCCGCGAGGCCAGCGGCGTACTGGCAGCGCACATGCAGTGGCACCTCGAACGATCGCTGCGCTCCCTGCCGTACGTCGAGCGTGAGGCGCGCGAGGCGATGGACGGCACACCAGCGGTCGAGGAGCTGGCCGGGCGAGTGCCGGTCGATTCAGCGGATCTCGCATGGCCGGTGACTACGTGAGCCGGACGCCGCCGCGCCGTTCACCCACCCCGCACTCGTCCGGTGCGGTCGCGCCGCAGATCCCCCGAGAGCAGCTGCCCGAGCACGTCGCGATCGTGATGGACGGTAACGGCCGATGGGCCAAGGACCGCGGCCTGCCGCGCACAGAGGGACATGCGGCGGGCGAGAGCTCATTGTTCGACGTCGTCGAAGGCGCGATCGAAGTCGGCGTGAAATGGGTGTCCGCATATGCATTCTCGACCGAGAACTGGCGACGTTCCCCCGAAGAGGTCCGATACCTCATGGGATTCAACCGCGACGTCATCCGCCGCAGGCGAGATGAGATGAACGACCTCGGCGTACGGGTCCGGTGGGCAGGTCGTCGCCCACGGTTGTGGCGGTCGGTCATCAAGGAGCTCGAGATCGCCGAAGAACTGACCAAGCGCAACGATGTCTGCACGTTGACCATGTGCGTCAACTACGGCGGCCGCGCAGAGATCGCGGACGCCGCCGTCGCGATCGCGCGTGAGGTCAAGGCGGGCAGGCTCGATCCGGAGAAAATCACCGAAAAGACGATCTCGCGATACCTCGACGAGCCGGACATGCCCGATGTGGACCTGTTTATCCGCTCGTCAGGAGAGCAGCGGATCAGCAACTTCCTGCTGTGGCAGTCGGCGTACGCCGAATTAATGTTCGTCGATACCCGCTGGCCGGACTTCGACCGGCTAGATCTGTGGGATGCGTGTCTTCAGTTCGCCGGCCGGGAACGGCGCTTCGGCAAAGCCTAGCTGGCCGGGTCGGGTTCCTGGCTGTGGGTGACCGCGTCGTTGACGATGTGCGCAATGTGGTCGTCGGCGAGGCGATACTCGACTTCGCGGCCCCGTCGTTCACCGATCACGACGCCCGCGCCGCGCAGGATGCGTAGATGCTGGGACACGAGCGGTTGCGCTACGTCGAGGGCCTCGACGAGCTCGTGGACGCACAGCGCACCGTGTTCGTCGAGTAGCGAGACCAGCTGAGCGCGGATCGGCGCCGAGAGCGCGCGCAGCAACTCGCTGGCGGCGGCAAACGTCGCGGTCGTGCCGCGAGTGCTCTTCAGCGGTTCAAGCAGGTGATCGTGCGCGGGCTGGTGGAGGTCGTCCTCGGTCACTGCTCGGTTACCTCTCACGTAGCTTGGGCCACCGGCTCGGTTGTCGCGTCGATGGCGTGGCGTCGGCGGAAAAGCCGCTCGCGCGCCCGGCTGGCAAGCGCACACAGGAAAAATACCCCGATCGCGACGACCACAATCAGGGAGCCGGGACCAACGTTAACCGGATAGGCGAGTAGGACGCCTGCCAGCGTGACCACGACGCCGATCCCGATCGCTGCTGCGAAGGTGCTCGCGAACGACCCGGTGAGCTGTTGCGCGGATGCAACCGGCAAGACGAGCAGCGCGCTGACAAGAAGCAGCCCGACGACCCGCATCGCCACCGACACGGTGACCGCGGCCGTCATTGCCAGCAGGATGTTGAGCAGCATGACCGGTACGCCGCCCACCCGGGCGAACTCTTCGTCGTGGCTGGTGGCGAACAGTGCGCGGCGCAAGCCGATGGTGACCAGCAGGACGAACGCCGCCAACACCGCGGTGACGATGATGTCACTGTTGTTGACGGTGAGGATCGAGCCGAACAAGTAGGACTGGACGTTGATCGAGCTGTCACCGTTAATCGAGATGAGCAGAGCACCAGTCGCGATGCCGCCGTAGAACAAGATTGCCAGCGCCATGTCGCCGCTGGTCTTGGCGCGCGACCGCATGACCTCCATCGCGATCGCGCCGGCGGCGGACACGACGACCGCGACCAACACCGGCGACGTACCAAGGAGGATCCCCAGTCCGACGCCTGCAAACGCGACGTGCCCGATTCCATCGCCCATCAACGAGAGTTTCTTTTGCACGAGGTAAGTGCCGACCGCCGGCGCGCATAGTCCGACGAGGACTGCGGCGATGAGCGCCCGCTGCATAAAGGGATAGGTCAGGTAGCTCATCGGTCCACCTTCTCGCCATCTGAGGCCGGACTCATCGGATCGTTGATGAGCAGCGCAGCACGCTGATATGGCTGGTCGTCCTCGTCGTGCGGATGCACATGATCGTGGCCCTGATCGGGTACGGCGTGCTCGACGGGGGCGTCGGCGGGCGCCCCGTTGTACTGCACCATTCCGCCGCGTAATCCGACCACATGAGTGATCAGCGGCGCGATCGGACCGAGTTCGTGTAAGACGATGACGATGGTGCGTCCCTGCCCGCGCAGGTGTTGGAGCGTCGTCGCGAGCGAGTCTTGCTGCTCGATGTCGACTCCTGCGAGCGGTTCGTCGAGGATGAGCAACTCGGGCTGGCGGGCGAGGGCCCGGGCGATGAGCACTCGTTGCTGTTGCCCCCCGGACAGCTGCGCGACGCTCCGGTGGCGCAAGTCGGCAACATCGACGGCATCCATCGCCTCGAGGACCGCCTTCTTGTCTGCGGCCCGCCGGATGCTGAACAGCCCTTGTTGCCGACCGGAGGTGACGATTTCCTGGACGGTCGCCGGTACGCCGGACGCCGCGGTGATGCGTTGCGGCACGTAGCCGATGCGCGAACGCTGATTGAACCGGCGGATCGGCGTGCCGAAAAGCTCGATTGACCCGGACTGCGCTTCGATGAGCCCCACGATCGTCTTGATGATGGTCGACTTGCCGGAGCCGTTGGGCCCGAGTATCGCAACGACCTCACCGGAGTGGACATCGAAGCTGACCCCGCGCAGCGCCTGCGTCGTACCCATACGCACGTGCACGTCGCTCACCGAGACCACAGGGGTCTCGATGCCCGTCGCGTGCGGATCCAGTCGAGTGTTGGTCACGAACACCCAAGTGCTTTCCTGAGTGCTGCGAGGTTGGCTTGCATGATCGTGATGTAGTCCTCACCTTTATGCGCGATCTCGATCGGCGAGAGCACCGCGGTCTGTGCGCCGACCTCCGACGCGATTGTCTCGGCGTACTTCGGGTTGACTGCCTCCTCAAAGAAGATCGTAGTGACTCCGTGCTCTTGCGCGAATGTCTTGACTTCAGTCATCCGCTGCGGCGACGGCTCGTTGTCCGGAGACAGGCCGGCGATACTGACTTGGGTAAGCCCATACTGCTCGGCGAGATACCCGAACGCGTTGTGAGTCGTGACGATCGACGTACGTTCGCAGTTTGCCAGGCCGGTCTTGTACGCCGAATCGAGGGCATCAAGTTTCTTGATCAGCGTCGCGGTGTTCTGCTTATAGGTTGCCGCGTGAGCTTTGTCGATCTTCACTAGCCGATCGCCAACCGCCGTCGCCATCTTTTTCATGAGTACCGGATCGAGCCAGATGTGTGGGTCTTTGCCTGCCTTGCCGTTTTCCTGGCCGATCTCCTTGTAACCGCCCTTCAGGGTGGTGACGGTTGCCAGGTTGAGGCCGTGCTCGCTGTTATTGTTTGCGACCGCATTATCGAGCGCCGGCATGATGCCTTTGATGTAAATCACGAGGCCCGCGTCGGTGACCTTCGCGACCTGCTTCCCGGTGATCTCCATATCGTGCGGTTCCGCGCCGGGCTGCGCGACGCTTGTGACGTGGATGTCGTTGCCGCCGATCGACGTAGCGAGGAACTCTTGGGGATAGAAACCAACGACCACGTTGGGCTTTCCGTCGGACGTGGCGCCTGCGGAGGAACAGCCGGTGAGTGCGGACGCGGCAACACCGAGCGCGGCGGAAAGCGCCACGACGGCGACAGCATGTCGGGAAGACCTACGAGAGAAGTTCATGGTCGATACAGTCGTGCACGCGAGAATTTATTGTCAAAGCTGCATGTATGCATATCTCAGTGCTCAACGCCGCGCCGTAAGGAATTCATCCCATGCTTGCCATCGTCAGAATCGACCAGCCGTCCGACGGCCCAGAGTTCATGGACAAGGCCGAGGCCGCCTTGGGCGCGTTTGCGGGCTGCAAAGGGTTCGAACGGGGCTGGTTCGCGCGCAGCACCGACGAACCGGGCGCCTGGGTGCTTGCGACCGTCTGGGACAGTTTCGGCTCCTACCGACGGGCATTGTCGGCGTACGACGTCAAGGTGCACGCGGCGCCGTTCATGTATGCCGCGCGCAATGAGCCCAGTGGCTTTGAACCGCGGTTGATTGCCGTGCCCGGGGCGGTCTCTCGGCGCGATGGGGATCTCTCGGATGACGCGCACCGCACCGACATCGGAGACTTCGGACCGCGTTCGAGGTGATTCCTCGTCTTCGGCCGAGACCGCTGGAACCAGACTTAGGCAGTGATTCGTCGGACTCTGCGATTGATGACCTCAACTAACAAATGATTCGTCCGGCACCAGCACCATTGTGCCGACCGAGATAGAAGAAGTGATATGCCATGACGCAGCCCCCTTACGGCCAACCGCCATACGATCCCCAGCACCCGTACGGTCCACCACCGCAGCAGCCTCAGTACGGCCAACCCCAGTACAGCCAGCCTCAGTATGGCCAGCCGCAGTATGGGTCGGGAGGCTTCGGGGGACCTCCTCCGCAGAAGAAGAGCGCGATGCCATGGATCATCACCGGCGCGATCGCTGTGGTAGCCGTAATTGGAGTCACTCTCGCGCTGGTTCTCACTGGCGGCAAAGGCGGCAAGGGCGGTGGTGGCGGTGGCGGTGATCAGTTCGCGAGTGACCCGGTCGCGGTAACCACGTCGTTTATGGAAGCGGCCAAAGCCGGGGATGCAAGTGAGGCAATGAAGTACGCCTGCGGCGAGCTCTACGACCAGATCAAGAAGAGTGGTGACAATCCCAAAGGCACCACGGGGATGAAGTACACGGTTTCGCAAGATGCCAATATCAATGGCGACAAGGCGACGGTGGATGTTGAGCTGAAGTACAACATGGAAGCCGGATCTGGAAATGACTACAACGCCCCAGGCACCACGACGGTGACCGTGAACTTGGAAAAGCACAGCGGGTCGTGGAAGGTGTGCAGTGTCAAATAACTTTCCGCAACCTACTAACGGGCAGCCGTCTACTAACCGGTTGCCGATCATCCTCGCGGCGTTGATCGCCGTCGCTGGGCTCGCCGTGGCGCTTGTCATCATTGTCGTGAGCAAGACCGGAACGAATCCCGATCCCAAAGCCGGTGGCGCGGATCCCGGCAGCCAGTCAAACCAGACAAGCCAGACAAGCCAGACCCAGTCGTCGAGCTCCAGCAGTTCGACCGGAAACCAGTCCGCCTCGAATCAGCCGATCGATCCCGTCGAGGGATACCTCGCCGCGGTAGAGAACGACGACAAAGACACTGGATTGACATACTTGTGTTCGTCGTACAAGTCGGTGATGGAAAGCGATACCTCAGACTTCGGTTCGAAGAAGGGTGTCACCTTCAGTCACGGTGAGCCGACGCTTGATTCCGACACCAGCGGCACGGTCGACGTGACGGCGTCGTATCAGGGCCAGACGCTGACCGTCGTCTATCAACTGGAGGTTGAAGGCGGCGAATGGAAAATTTGTGATATCAAGCAGAAATAGCGTCAACCAGGCCACTTACTGCCATATGTCCCGATAACCTCATCTGACTGAAACTATTAAGGATCAAAAGTGACGCAACCCCCGTACGGCTCTGACCCTAACCACCCGGGCACCCATAGTCAGGACCCCAATCCATACGGTCAGAACCCACCGCTCAACCCGGATGGCAGTCCCCAGCAGGGCGACGTACCCGGCTGGACACCGGCCCCCACCGAAGGCGGATCCGGATACCAGGGCCTGCCCAGCGATCCGTACGGCCAGCAGGGCCAGTATGGGCAGTCGGATCCCTATGGCCAAGGCCAGCAGGGCCAATACGGACAGCAGGACCCTTACGCTCAGCAGGGTCAGTATGGCCAGCCGGGCCAGGATCCCTACGGGCAACAGGGTCAGTACGGCCAGCCCGGCCAATACGGACAGCAAGGCCAGTACGGCCAGCCCGGTCAGTATGGCCAGCCGGCGTACGGCGGCCCTCCCGGTGGGCCCGGCGGCGCGCCGCAGAAGAAGAGCCCGCTCCCATGGATCATCACCGCCGTCGTCGCAGTTGTCGCGGTCGCGGCTGCGGTGCTCATCATCGTGCTGAACAAGAACAGTTCGCCCGATCGCAAAACGGCCGGCGGCGGCGAATCGAGCAGCCAGTCGCAGGAACAGACCAGCAGCGAGAATGGTCCCACCTCAGGTAGCGACGAAAGCGGCTCCAGCGGGAGTGGATCCTCGTCGGACTCGGGCAGCAGCGGTAGCAGTGCGGAACTCGACCTCGCGCAGGCCGAGGACGACGCACAGACATTCGTCGACGATCTGTCGACGCAGAATTACAACGGCGCAAAGCTCTATGTGTGCTCGGCGGATAAGGACACGTTCGACAGCGCGGCTGCGAACGGTACGTTCGACAGCTACAAGGGGTTGACGCTCGTCGTCAAAGATTCCAAGCAGACCGGCGACACGATGGCCACCGTCAACGTCACCGACGACAAGGGATCCGGCGCGATCCCGATCCCGATGTCCTATATCGGTTCGCTGTGGTACGTCTGTCCCTCCGACCAGCCCAACGTCGACTACGGCGGCTAGTCGTCCGGATGTGAGTAACAGAGCATCTCCAGATTCGGGAGCGACGTCGTAACGTCGCTCCCGATTTGCGTGCGAGACGACAAAACCCGGTCGCTACGTGTGGGCGATGCCAGGTAGGATCGTTTGGTTACGCACCAATCATTTCGGGTTATTCCCGCCGACCGCCAGCCGGATGGAGCACCACCGTGAGCGCCTCAAACGCCGCCAAGATCGATACCGTCGTCAGCCTCTGCAAGCGACGTGGGTTCGTCTACCCCAGCAGCGAGATCTACGGCGGTCAGCGAGCAGCCTGGGACTACGGGCCGTTGGGCGTCGAGCTCAAAGAAAACCTCAAGCGGCAATGGTGGAAGTCGATGGTTACCGGCCGCGACGACATCGTCGGTCTCGATTCCTCGGTCATCTTGGCCCGTGAGGTGTGGACCGCGTCCGGGCACGTCGAGGCGTTCGTCGATCCGCTCGTTGAATGCCAGTCGTGCCACCGTCGGTTCCGGGCCGATCATCTTGAAGAGGCCTACGAAGAGAAGAAGGGGCGACTACCGGAAAACGGTCTCGCCGATATCGCATGCTCCAACTGCGGCACGAAGGGGCAGTGGACCGACCCGAAGATGTTCAATGGCCTGTTGCGCACGCATCTGGGACCGGTCGAGACGGAGGAGGGTCTTGCCTACCTGCGTCCGGAGACGGCCCAGGGAATCTTCATCAACTTCGGCCAGGTGCTTCAGTCTTCGCGTAAGAAGCCGCCGTTCGGCATCGCCCAGCAGGGCAAGTCGTTTCGCAACGAGATCACGCCCGGCAACTTTATTTTCCGCACCCGCGAGTTCGAGCAGATGGAGATGGAGTTCTTCGTCAAGCCCGGTACTGACGAGGAGTGGCATGAGACGTGGCTGGCGGAGCGAAAGAACTGGTATCTCGACCTCGGCATCGCCGAGGACAACCTGCGGTTGTTCGAGCACCCGAAGGAAAAACTTTCGCACTACTCCAAACGCACCGTCGACATCGAGTACCGGTTCGGCTTCCAAGGCTCAGAGTGGGGTGAGCTTGAGGGCGTTGCCAACCGCACCGATTTCGACCTCAAGACGCACTCGAAACACTCCGGCGCCGACTTGACCTTTTTCGACCAGGAGAGCAACGAGCGCTGGACGCCGTACGTCATCGAGCCGGCAGCCGGCGTCGGGCGCGCGATGATGGCGTTCATGCTCGACGCGTTCCGGGTCGACGAAGCGCCCAACGCAAAAGGCAAGATGGAGTCGCGAACCGTACTCGGCCTGGATGCTCGGCTCGCGCCGGTCAAGGCAGCGGTGCTACCGCTCTCGCGCAACTCTGATCTGTCGCCGAAGGCGCGCGACGTCGCGGCGCTCCTGCGCAAGCACTGGAACATCGACTTCGACGACGCTGGAGCGATCGGGCGTCGTTACCGTCGCCAGGATGAGATCGGCACGCCATACTGCATCACCGTCGACTTCGACAGCCTCGCCGACGACGCCGTCACGGTCCGCGAGCGTGACACGATGCAGCAGGAACGCATCGGGATCGATGCGCTCCTCGGCTACTTGGGTTCACGGCTGCTGGGCGCCTGACGCTTCCAGCAGGTAATTTCGGCGGATGTGACGGACTAGATGACGCAGGGACCACCACCCGGCTACGGCCCGCGGCCCGGCTACGGGCCGCCACCGGGCTACGGGCCGCCACCGGGCTTCCGGCCGACGGGACGGCCGCCTGGTTACCCGCCGCCGGGCTATCCACCGCCAGGACCGCCGCGCGGTTACCCACCGCCGCCGCCTGGTTATCCGCCCGCTGCACCGCCGCGTGGCTACCCACCTCCGCCCGGACGGGCTCCAGCGCGACCGCAAGGGCAAGGGACCGGGGGACCGCACTCGGGGCCGACACACGCGGATCAGGGACCACGTCGTACGCCAGAGCAGCCACCGCCGCCTCCGGCGAGTGACCCGCACGACGACATCGACGAAGACCTCGCCCCGCGTTCGGGCAAGGTAGGGGACTTCCTGGAAGGGCAAGGCCAATACGGGCTGCGCGCCGGATGGCGAATATTGATGATCAGATATCCCGCGGACGAGTCGTTCATCGCCGCGGGCTTGACGATTCCAGCCGGCTACGCGTCCGCGATCGTCGGGGGGATGTTCACTAACAAGAGCGGCGGCTCGATTCAGTCGCCGCCGGTATCCGGGCTGTGCCTCCTGGACTCGCAAGGAGATGTGCACGCGCGTGCTACCGCGGTCCTCGACTCGCACCCCGGATTTCGCGAAGGGGAGGTCTTCGATGAGGAGACCATTGCCGGTCACGTGTTCTACCTAATCCCTAAGGAACTCGACGTCCAGGGAATTCAATGGCAGTCCGGAGGTGACCTACTCACATGGCTTCGATAACCACCACGCGCACAGATCCGAGCCGGCTCGCGTTCGGATCGATCGCGGTCGACCCGCCCGTCGTACTCGCCCCGATGGCCGGCATCACCACCAGCGCCTATCGCAGAGTCTGCCGGCAGTACGGCGCCGGGCTTTACGTCTCCGAGATGATCACCTCCCGCGCGCTCGTGGAACGAACGCCACTGACGATGGAGATGCTGAAGTTCCATCCGGATGAGTCGCCGCGCTCGGTCCAGCTCTATGCCACGGACCCAGCGATCGTGACCGAGGCCGTGCGGATCCTGATCGACGAGGACCGTGCCGACCACATCGACCTCAACATGGGCTGCCCCGTGCCCAAGGTGACTAAGAAGGGCGGCGGCGCGGCCCTGCCGTGGCGCCGTGAGTTGTTTCGGCGCATCATCCGCGGCGCCGTAGAGGCGGCGGGCGGGCGCGTGCCTGTCACCGTCAAGATGCGCAAAGGCATCGACGCCGAGCACCTCACCTATCTCGAGGCCGGCACGATTGCCCAAGAAGAGGGGATTACCGCGGTGGCACTGCACGGCCGCACCGCGGCGCAAATGTACGGCGATCACGCCGACTGGGACGCGATTGCCGCCCTGGTGCGAGAGCTGGACGTTCCGGTGCTGGGCAATGGCGATATCTGGGAGGCCGACGACGCGATCCGGATGGTTGAGCAGACCGGCTGCGCCGGAGTTGTCGTTGGCCGCGGCTGTCTTGGCCGGCCGTACCTGTTCGCCGACCTTGCCAACGCTTTCGCCGGGAGCACCGAACGAGTCCGACCCAGCTTGTCCCAGGTCGCGCACACCATGCGTCAGCACGCCGGCTGGATGGCCGACGACCTGGGGGAGCAGCGCGCCTCGCGGGATTTCCGCAAGCACGTCGCGTGGTATCTCAAGGGCTTCCGGGTCGGTTCGGACCTGCGTCAGCGCCTCGGGCTGATCGCGGACCTCGCCGACCTCGACCGGCAACTCGATCTGGTCTTGGATCAGCACGGTGACCAGGCCTATCCGGAGGAGATTCTGGGTCTTCCGAGGGGACGGGGCACCGGCCTGCGCAAAGTCTCACTGCCCGAAGGCTGGCTGGCGGATCGAGACAGCAGCGCGGTGCCGTTCGGCGCTGAGATCGGCATCTCCGGCGGCTAGCCGCCGGCTGAGAAAGGGCACCTGAGAAGGACGAATGGGTTGGCCCGGATTCACGTAGACTGATAGTGCCGTCGGCGCGTGTACATCTTTTCGGATTCTAAGGTCGGATTTCTTGGTAGGCAGAGTTGTTGGCCGCCTGGTCGCAGGCATTCTGGTCGGCATTCTGCTTGCCGTCGGGGGCGTCGCCTTCGCGGTATGGAAGGTGGCGCGCGACGACACGCGCCAGCACGCCGACACGATCGTCGTACTCGGATCCGCGCAGTACAACGGCACACCTTCGCCCAATTTCAAGTCCCGCCTCACCCACGCGCTCAGCCTTTATCAGGACGGCCTGGCCGACGTGATCGTCACCGTCGGTGGCAACCGCTCCGGTGACGAGTACACCGAGGCCGGAGCCGGTCGCAACTGGCTAATCAAGCAGGGCGTGCCCGCCGACGCAGTTGTCGCCGTACCTACCGGTAGCAACACGTTGCAGAGCGCAGTGGCACTCGGCAAGGAGTTCAAGCAGAAGGGCTGGACGGACACCATTGTGGTTACCGACCCGTGGCACACGCTGCGGGCCTCGGAGATGATCACCGCCGAGGGGATCACGACCTATATCTCACCCACCCGCTCCGGCCCGTCGGTGCAGACGCGGTCGACGGAGTTCCAATACATCTTGCGCGAGACCGCGGCGATTCTTTACTACGGACTCACCGGCAACTCCAACGAGACTGGACTGGGAATTGGTTAGGCGGGCGGCTCTGCTGGTATGGGCAGGGGCCTGATGTACGCCGATGCAGATCGTCAGCGGCTCGTCGTCGAGCCGGCCAAAGCCTCGTACGTCGAAGGCAGCAGTGGGCACTGGCGTTCGGAGTTCGCGCGTGACCGGGCTCGCATACTGCACAGCAGCGCGCTGCGCCGACTTGCCGGCAAGACTCAAGTCGTCGTCCCGTTTGAGGACGATTTCCCGCGCACCCGGCTGACGCACTCCCTTGAGGTCGCCCAGATCGCCCGTGAGATCGGCCAGGCGCTCGGCCTGGATCCCGACATCACTGATGCGGCGGGGTTGGCACACGACCTCGGCCATCCGCCATTTGGACACAACGGGGAGGACGCGCTCAACGCGATAAGCGGCGAGGCGGGCGGATTCGAGGGCAATGCGCAGACCCTGCGCGTGCTCGTCCGGCTTGAGGCCAAGATCGTGGACGGCGATATCGACGCGGGTCTTAACCTCACGCGTGCCGTACTCGACGCGACGTGCAAGTATCCCTGGCCGCGGCGCGACGGTTCAGCGAAGTTCGGTTTCTACGCCGACGATGCAGCGGCTTTCGGCTGGATGCGACGCGGCGCTCCCGAGGGAGCACGCTGCATCGAGGCGCAGGTCATGGACTGGTCTGACGACGTCGCCTACTCCGTGCACGACCTCGAGGACGGGATCACCAGCGGCCTGATCGACCTACGCGATGCGGCCAATGACGACACTTCCGACGATGTCTGCCGAATCGCCGCCCGTTACTACATCGACGCCGACACCGACTACCTCGCGGCAACGTTCGCCCGACTGCTCGCGTTTCCCGTGCTCCGCGAGGTCGCGTCGTATGGCCGCGACGCTGCCGCGTCGAGGTCCGGGCGTGTCGCGCTCAAGCGTGCAACGAGTGAACTGCTTGGTCGTTTCAGCTCGGCGGCCGTGACTTCGACTCGCGCGAGGTACGGCGACGCACCGTTGGCCAGATATGGCGCAGACCTCGTCGTACCGGCGCAAGTAGCCGCCGAATGCGCTCTGCTCAAGGCGTGCGCGTTTAAGTATGTGATGCAACGAGAGGGAGCGGACACGCTGCAGCGGCAACAACGAGAGATCATCACCGGACTTGCGACGGTATTGCGCGATTGTCCAGAGCATTTACGCGATCAGTATGCTGACGCGCACAGGCGTGCCGTCGACGACGCCGGCAGACTGCGAGCCGTCATCGACCAGATCGCCGAACTGACTGATGGCGCCGCAATTGCATGGCACCGGCGGCTGTGCGGAAACTAGACGAGAAATGGCAATGACCGGACTGATACGTAACGAAGACATCCAAGCGGTGCGCGAGCGCGCGCGGATCGCTGATGTCATTGGCGAATACGTCACGTTGCGCAATTCCGGAGGTGGCAACCTCAAGGGCCTATGCCCCTTCCACGACGAGAAGACACCGTCGTTCAGTGTGTCGCCTGGGCGTGGCTTCTTTTACTGCTTCGGATGCGCTGAGTCCGGAGACGTGATCTCGTTCATCCAGAAGATAGACCACGTTGGCTTCACCGAAGCGGTCGAGCAGCTCGCCAGCCGCGCCGGGATCCAGCTTCGATATGAGCAAGGCGCGGCCCGGCCGGAGCGGCGCACCGGCCAGCGTGCCCGGTTGATCGAGGCCAACAAGGCGGCAGTTGAGTTCTACCGCGAACAACTCGCCGCACCCGGACCGGCGGAGGTGGCGCGCGCATTCCTTGCTCAGCGAGGATTCGACCAACAATCGGCCCTCGCCTACAGCTGCGGTTTCGCTCCCGACGCGTGGGACGCGTTGACCAGGCACCTGCGCCAGGCCGGGTTCGCCGAGCAGGAGCTCGTCACCGTCGGGCTCAGCAGGCGGTCTGCTCGCGGGACGCTGATCGACCGGTTCCGTAAGCGGCTGTTGTGGCCGATCTTCGACCGGCACGGCGATCCCATCGGCTTTGGCGCACGTCGGCTGTTCGATGACGACCCAAGTGAGGCAAAGTACCTCAACACCTCAGAAACGCCGCTATATAAGAAAAGCACGGTCCTGTTTGGGATTGATAAAGCGCGGCGCGACATCGCCCGCAATCGCCAGGTCGTCGTTGTCGAGGGCTACACCGATGTGATGGCCTGTCACCTAGCCGGAATCCCGACCGCGGTTGCCTCTTGCGGCACCGCGTTCGGTTCCGAGCACATTAGTGTGATCCGTCAGTTGCTCATGGACAGCGACGTATTCCGGGGTGAGGTGATCTTCGTATTCGATGGTGACGAGGCGGGCCAGAAGGCTGCCCTCAAAGCGTTCTCGGACGATCAGAAGTTCACCGCGCAGACTTTCGTCGCCGTCGAGGGTGATGGGCGAGACCCGTGCGAACTGCGCCAGGACAGTGGCGATGCCGCGGTACGCGACCTGATCGCCCGGCGTACCCCGTTGGTCGAGTTCGCGATTGCGTCCAAGCTCAAGCTGCACAACCTCGACACCGTGGAGGGGCGCGTGCACGCGCTCGAGGAGACTGTTCCGCTGGTGGCGCAGATCAAAGACGTTGCGATCCGGGGCGAGTACGCCCGCAGGTTGGCTGGCCTCGTGGGAATCGATGATCCCAACCGGGTCGTCGCCCAGGTCCGGGCTTGGAAACCGGACCAGAGCAAGGCGCTGCGAACACCTGCTCGGCAGCAAGTGGCCGAGGCCACCGCCGAGCAGCCATCGATGCCGATGCCCAAGCGCACCGACCCGCGGTTACGGGCCGAACGAGAATCACTCAAGCTCGCGATGCAGTGGCCGCAACTGGCTGGACCGACGTTTGATGCGACCCAGGCTGATGCGTTCGGTCATCCGGCGTACGCCGCGCTTCGCGAGTCCATCGCTGCGGCGGGCGGCGTCGTCAGCGCCACCGACGTCACGGACTGGATCAGCCGGGTCTGTGCCGCGGCCACCGGGCCCAACGCGTCGCTGATCCGCACGCTGGCGACCGAGCTCTCCGTCGAGCCGCCCAACACGCCGAAGGATCCCGACCATCGCTATGTCACGTCGGTGATCGCGGCGCTGCAGATGCCTGCCGTGCACGGCAAGATCAGCGAGGTCAAGTCCAAGCTGCAACGCATCAACCCGCTCGAGGACACCGCCACGTACAACCGAATCTTTGGTGAGCTGGTCGCGCTCGAACAGTTGGCGCGCGCCCTACGCGAACAGTCTGCTGGAGGTATCTAGGTGGGACTACTCAAGAAGCTCAAGGAACGCCGGCCACCGGTACCGGAGTCCGCGGCACGGCACCTGGACCGCGACGAGCGCGCGCTTGCGTGGGCGCAGGCAACGACCGGGCAGGTTGTTGTGGCGACGCCGCAAGGGTTACACGTCGTAGGCACGGATGGACATCGGCTGATCGGCTGGCACGAGATCAGCAAGGGTGTCTGGAAAGACGGGCTGCTGAGCATCACCGAGTCCGAACCCATCGACGACCATCAGATCGTGGATCGGGCGCCATGGAGTCTGGCATTCGATGAACCTGGCAACGTGCCGGTGATCCTGCGTCAACGGGTCGAACGAAGCATCGTTACTACTCGCTACTACCGACTGAGCAACGGCGCGGTGTGGCTCATCGGTCGGAAGATTCCGGGGCGCGACGGTCTCGTGTGGCAGTACCGGGCCGAACGCGGACTGGACGTGTCCGATGCGACCACTAAGGCCGAGATCCTGGATGCACTCCGGATCGAGGACGAGGCGAGCCGCCCGGCCGATCTCTAGTCACTCGATCTGAGACCTCGTCCCGAGGTGACTTCGTACCCCCGTCATCCGTGAGTGAAGGCGCTCGCGACGACACCCTCCATACATCACCCACGATCCGCGGCAAATATCCCGGCGATCCGCGGCAAAATACACTGATATACAAGGAAAGAAGCCACGCTCAGGTCTTGCGGTAGCGTGCCCCGGCGCGATACGATATAGCACATGCGTACGAGGAATAAGGTTCAGGCGGAACGGACTCAACCGCGCCTCGACCTGCCCTCGACACCCGCCGATGCCGGCGAGACTCTCCAGCCGCTAGGTCCGGTCACGAAAGCCGAGACGTTCGCGGCGACCCTCACCCAACTGGTCGACATCGAACACGCTGAAGCACTGCTCTACCGGGAGAAGCTCGCCCTGCGCAGCATCCTGCTCAGTACCGCCGACTATCAACTCATCGACCCCTCCGCCGTGCCCGGCGCCAGTCGCCGGCATGCGGGGGCCGACTGCCCCGACATCGGGTCCGACACGTGGCTGCAGAACATTGACCTCGCCGCCGCCGAACTCGCCGCCGCGACGCACATCAGTACCGGTACCGCGAAAAACCAGCTCGCCACCGCCAGCTACTACACCCGCCACTACGCCGTAGCGGTCGCCAGTCTCGACCCCGACGGTGACCCGTACCGCGGAATGAGCGCGCACAAGCTGGACCTGTTCACCGAGCACACCACCGACCTCACCAACACGGAGTTGGAGAAGGTCACGGTGCGGGTGCTGCCGCACGCGCACACCGACACTCCCGGCCAGTTCGCGCGGCGGCTACGTAAGGCGGTCATCGCGGTCACCGGCACCACGAAACAGCAGGAACGCCGCGC
>NZ_PVUE01000027.1 GCF_003003235.1 Antricoccus suffuscus | reverse complement strand
GCGCGGCGTTGTTTCTGTTTACTGGTGCCGGTGACCGCGATGACCGCTTTCTCGATACGCCGCGCGAACTGGCCGGGAGTGTCGGTGTGCGCGTGTGGCAGGACCCGTGCCGTGACCTTCTGCAGTTCGGTGTTGGTGAGGTCGGTGGTGTGCTCGGTGAACAGGTCCAGCTTGTGCGCGGTCATTCCGCGGTAGGGGTCTCCGTCGGGGTCGAGACTGGCGACCGCTACGGCGTAGTGGCGGGTGTAGTAGCTGGCGGTGGCGAGCTGGTTTTTCGCGGTACCGGTGCTGATGTGTGTGGCGGTGGCGAGTTCGGCGGCGGCGAGGTCAATGTTCTGCAGCCACGTGTCGGACCCGATGTCGGGGCAGTCGACCCGCGCATGCCGGCGACTGCTGCCGGGCACGGCGGAGGGGTCGATGAGTTGGTAGTCGGCGGTACTGAGCAGGATGCTGCGCAGGGCGAGCTTCTCGCGGTAGAGGAGTGCTTCGGCGTGTTCGATGTCGACCAGTTGGGTGAGGGTCGCCGTGAACGTCTCGGCTTTCGTGACCGGTCCTATCGGCGGGAGCGGTAGGTCCGCCGGAGCTTGTGTCGTGGGCGGGGCCGTCTCGCCGGTTGCGGCGGGTGTCGAGGGCAGGTCGAGGCGTGGTCGTGTCCGTTCCGCCTGAACCTTATTCCTCGTACGCATGTGCTATATCGTATCGCGCCGGGGTGCGTTACCGCAAGGCCTGAGCGGGTCTTCTTTCCTTGTATATCAGCGTATTTTGCCGCGAATGGCCGGGCTATTTGTCACGGATGACGGGGTACGACGCCACCGTAAGCGGGGTCGGTCAGTCCTTCTTGGTGGAGCGTACGACGCCCTCTTGCACTGCCGAGGCGATGAGCCGGCCATCTTGCGACCACAGCTGGCCGGTGCAGAACCCGCGGTTGCCGGAGGCCGACGGCGACGTGGATCGGTAGAGAATCCACTCGTCGGCGCGGAATGCCCGGTGGAACCACATCGCGTGGTCCAGGCTCGCCCCCACCACTTCGCCACGCGCCCACGAGACGCCGTGCGGGCTCATCGCAGAGTCGAGCAGCGTCATGTCGCTGGCATAGGTCAGGGCGCAGATGTGCATCAGCCGGTCGTCGGGCAACTTCCCATCGGCCTTGATCCAGATGGTGTTGTACGGCTCGCCCGGTCCGGTCCGGGCAAACGGGGGCGTCGAGACGTAGCGCATGTCGATCGGCCGCGGGAGGTCGACCTGCGGTGGCTTGAAGGTGCCGGCGTACGGCGCCATGAGTTCCTTGAACCGCGGCAGCGACTCCGGATCCGGTACGTCGGGCATCGGGTCACCGTGCTCGAACACCGCCTTCTCCTGAAGCTGGAACTGTGCCGACAGCGTGAAGATCACCTTGCCGTGCTGGATCCCCTCGACGTGGCGCGTCGTGAACGATCGCCCGTCCCGAACCCGGTCGACCTGGTAGATGATCGGCACCTCTGGATCCCCGGGGCGCAGGAAGTAGGAGTGCAGCGAGTGCACGTTGCGGTCCTCGGCGACGGTGCGCCCGGCAGCGATGAGTGCCTGGCCGGCAACCTGGCCGCCGAATACCCGTTGCATCGTCAACTGCGGGCTCTTGCCACGAAACAGATCGAGCTCAAGTTGCTCGAGATCAAGCAGTCGGACGAGCCCGTCGACGGCAGACTGGCCTTCCTCACCGGGCTTAGCAGGATGCCGAAGCGCGGGCCCAGTGTCACCAGTCAGGCTCACGGGTTTCCTCCAATGGGTTGTACGAGATGTGAACACCCCATTATCGGGTACGCGGCATCAGCCGCTGGTCGCGCCCTCGCCGAGCCGGTGGACGCGAATGAGGTTCGTCGAGCCCTGCGTTCCCGGTGGGCTGCCCGCGACGATGACGACTAGGTCGCCCGGTTGCCGAGTGCCGAGTTGAATAAGCGCCGCATCGACCTGCGCGATCATGGCGTCCGTCGTCGTCACCTGCGGGACGATGTACGTCGTCACCCCCCACGTCAGCGCCAACTGGTTACGCACCGCGATGTTCGGGGTGAAGGCGACTAGCGGCAGGTCTGTGTGGTGGCGCGCAAGGCGGCGTACGGTGTCTCCGCTCGTGGTGAATGCGACCAACGCCTTGGCGCCGAGCGCCTCGCCCACCTCTTTGGCCGACAGCGCGATGACGCCGGACCGCGTGCGCGGCTCGTGCTCGAGCGGCGGTACCCGGGTGCTGGCACTCTCGACCGCGTCGATGATGCGGGCCATCGTGCGTACCGCTTCCACGGCGTGCTTGCCGACGCTCGTCTCACCGGAGAGCATCACCGCGTCGGCGCCGTCCAAGATCGCGTTCGCGACATCGGAGGCCTCGGCGCGGGTAGGCCTCGAGTGCGTGATCATCGACTCGAGCATCTGCGTCGCCACGATGACCGGGCGGGCCTTCTCGCGGGCGGTCTGGATGGCGCGCTTCTGCACGAGCGGGACTTCTTCGAGCGGCATTTCCACGCCGAGATCGCCGCGCGCGACCATCACGCCGTCGAAGGCCTGAACGATCGCATCCAGCTCCGCGATCGCCTCCGGCTTCTCCAGCTTCGCGATCACCGGCACGCTCACGTTAGCGGCGGACATGATGTCGCGCACCAGATCGACGTCGCTGGCCCGGCGTACGAACGACAACGCCACCATGTCGACGCCAAGCTCCAACGCGAACCGCAGGTCGTCGGCGTCCTTGTCCGACAGCGTCGGGATACTGACGTTGACGTGCGGTAGAGACAGCCCTTTGTGATCGCTGACGACGCCGCCCTCACGCACCACGACCTGGACGTCGTTTCCGGACACCCGGGCCACCTCGACCGCGACGTTGCCATCGTCGATGAGCAACCGGTCACCGGGGCGCACGTCCTGCGCGAGCTGCTCGTACGTCGTGCCGACCCGGTCGTGCGTGCCGACCACGTCGTCAGTGGTGATCACGACCCGCTCCCCGGTCTCCCAGCGCACCGGGCCGTCCGCGAAGGTGCCGAGCCGGATCTTCGGGCCCTGCAGGTCGGCCAGTACGCCGATCGGCCGGCCACACTCACCCGCTGCCCGGCGTACGGCGGCGTAGCTCGCGCGGTGGTCGGCATAGGTGCCGTGGCTGAAGTTGAGACGCGCCACGTCCATCCCGGCGAGTGCCAGGGCTTTGAGGTCACGGTACGACGATGTCGCCGGGCCGAGTGTGCAGACGATCTTCGCGCGGCGAGTCATATCCCCAGCCTAGCCACGCCGCCAGGTCGGAATCGGGTCACCGCCTCAAAAAGTCTTGATCCAGAGGTTGACCGCGTAGTCCACGTCGAGCCCGGCGTGTTCGGCGATGATCTGCGCGGCCAGCGCCGGGGCGAACTCGATGCGTACGACGGACTCGAAGTCGGTACGCCGCGAGAAGCGCCAGCCCATGTCGATCGACTGGCGGGCCCATCCGCGGCTGGAGAAGAAGGTCTCGACCGCGCGCACGTCGTACTGCGGCCAGGCCCGCCGAAACCAGCCGCCGAAGGTGGACCGGCTCGCGTCGTTGTCGATGATGAACGCCGTACCGCCGCGGCGCATCACCCGATCGAGCTCGATCAGGCCGGGCTCACAGCCCGGGCCGAAGAAATATGCCCACCGTGCGTGCGCGACGTCCACCGAGGAGTTCGGCACCGGCAACTGCTGCGCGGTGCCGGCCCGCACATCGACGTTCGCCAGTCCGGCATTACGCACCCGCCGTCGTGCACCGGCGACCAGCGGCGGATGCGGCTCAACGCCGATCACCTGCCGCGCGGACCCGGCAAACGTCGGCAGATAAAAGCCCGTGCCGCAACCGATGTCAAGCACGGCCTGTGCGGTCCAGTCATGCCCGGCGCGCAGTTGCCGCAGCAGCCGGCCATCGGGATCCACGGCGTGGTTTTCGATCTCGTAGACCGCCGGAGAGTCCCAAATATTGGGCGACCTGATGACGGCGCTCATGAGCTCTACTTGTCGGGTGGGTCAGTCGGATCGGGTGGGTCGGGCGGCGGATCGGGCGCCGTATCCGCTGTCGCGTCGGGCCCCTCAGAGGCATCCTGGCCCGCCGCGTCGAGGCTGTCGTTGTCGGTGGCGGGAGTCTGCACGACGGGCGCTCTGCCGTCGACGTACGCCGACGTCTCACGCGGGCCCTTGCGCACGAAAAACACGACCAGCCCGGCGAGGCCGACGATGAGCGCCGTCCACACGTTGAGCCGCTGCCCCAGAATGATCTCGGCCTGGTCGGTGCGCAACTTCTCCACACCTAGCCGGCCGAGGCAGTAGAGCGCGACGTACAGCGCGAACACCCGGCCGCGGCCGAGCTTGTACTTCTTGTCCAGCCACAACAGCACACAGCCGACGGCGACGTCCCAGATCAGCTCGTAGAGAAACGTGGGCTGGTAGTAGCCCTTGACGATCGGGTTTCCGGCGGCATCGCGGATCGCCTCGCCTTTGGTGAGGTCGTAGTCGTAGATCTCGAGCTTCCACGGCAGGTTGGTGGCGCCGCCGTACAGCTCGTTGTTGAAATAGTTGCCGATCCGGCCGATCCCCTGCGCAATCACGATGCCCGGCGCCATCGCGTCGGCGACGACGGCCATCCGAAGCTTCGCCTTGCGGGCGCCGATGTAGGCACCGACCGCGCCGAGCGCGATCGCGCCCCAGATCCCGAGTCCGCCGTTCCACACCTTGAAGATGTCGATCAGGTGGCCGTTCTTGCCGAAGTAAGGCTCGGGTGTCGTGAAGATGTGGTAGAGCCGGCCGCCGATCAAACCGAAAGGCACGGCCCACACCGCGAGGTCGAGAATCTCCCCGGGCGCACCGCCGCGGGCCACCAGCCGCCTGCCGCTGAGCCAGATCGCGAAGATTACGCCGGTGAGGATGCAGATGGCGTACATCTGAATCTTGATCGGCCCGAGGTGGATCGCGCCGACCGTCGGACTCGGGATGGACGCAAGTGACGTCGCCAGCATGGTGTGCATCAGCGGCCGGTCGCCTTGCTGAGGTCGGCCGCGAACGCCCCGGCCGCGTGCGCCGGGTGGGCCGGATCGGACGCGACGGCACTGACCAGAGCCGATCCGACGATCACGGCATCGGCGTACGCGCCCACCTCACGAACGTGCTCCGGCGTACGTACGCCGAGTCCCACGCCGACAGGTAGGTCCGTGAACTCCTTGGTACGCCGGACAAGTTCCGCCGCCCCGGCACCAACGGTGTCACGAGCACCAGTGACGCCCATCGTGGACGCGGCGTACACAAACCCGCGACAGTTCTCGACGGTCATCTTGAGCCGGTCCGGCCGCGACGACGGCGCGACGAGGAAGATCCGGTCGAGCCCGTGCGCATCACTCGCGGCTATCCATTCGGCAGCCTCATCCGGAATCAGGTCCGGTGTGATGATCCCCTGTCCCCCGGCCGACGCGAGGTCGCGCGCGAACCGGTCGACGCCGTACCGCACAATCGGCGCCCAGTAGGACATGATGACCGCGACACCACCGGCGTCGGAGACTTCAGAGACAATCCGCAGCACGTCGACGATCTTGGTGCCGTCGGCCAGCGCCTGATCGGCCGCAGCCTGGACAGTCGGCCCGTCTATCACCGGGTCGGAGTACGGCAGCCCGATCTCAACGATGTCGCAGCCGTTGTCGATGAGCGCATTGAAGCAGTCCGCGGAGTTGGCTCTCGACGGGTACCCGGCCGGCAGGTAACCAACCAGTGCGGCACGGTTGTCGCTGCGGGCGGCCTCGAAGACCGCGTCAACCTTGCTCACGTAGTCCTGCTGACGCCGATGACATCGAACCATTTGCCCGCCGTCGCGACGTCTTTGTCCCCACGACCGGAGAGGTTGACGAGGATGACCGCGTCCGGACCGAGCTGAGAGGCCACCAGCGGGATGCCGGCGAGCGCGTGGGAGGACTCGATCGCCGGGATAATCCCTTCGGTACGGCACAGTAGAGCGAATGCGTCCATCGCCTCGGCGTCACTGATCGGCAGGTAGCGGGCCCGGCCGGTCTCCTTCAGGAAGGCGTGCTCGGGGCCGACTCCCGGGTAGTCAAGACCGGCCGAGATCGAATGCGACTCAAGCGTCTGGCCGTCCTCGTCCTGCAGCACGTAGGTCCGCGCGCCGTGCAGTACGCCGACGTCACCACGAGTCAGTGTGGCGGCGTGCCGCTCGGTGTTGACGCCGTCGCCGGCGGCCTCCAAGCCGTAGAGCTCGACCCCGGCATCGGCGATGAACGCCTTGAAGATCCCGATCGCGTTAGAACCGCCGCCGACACAGGCCAGTACGGCGTCGGGCAGTTTGCCGAGCAGGTCGAGACACTGTGCGCGCGCCTCGTCACCAATGACGGCCGCGAAGTCGCGGACCATGGCCGGGAATGGGTGCGGTCCGCCGACCGAGCCGATGACGTAATGGGTGGTCTCGACGCTGGCCACCCAGTCGCGGAATGCCTCGTTCATCGCATCTTTGAGGGTGCGCGAGCCGGATCGGACGGCGACTACTTCGGCCCCGAGCAGCCGCATCCGCGCGACGTTGAGTGATTGCCGCTCGGTGTCGACTTCGCCCATGTAGACGGTGCAGTCGAGGCCCATGAGCGCCGCGGCGGTCGCGGTCGCGACGCCATGTTGACCGGCTCCGGTCTCGGCGATGACTCGCGTCTTGCCCATCCGCTTGGTCAGAAGCGCCTGGCCGAGGACGTTGTTGATCTTGTGTGCGCCGGTGTGGTTGAGATCTTCGCGTTTGAGCAGGACGCGTACGCCGAGCTCGGCAGAAAGCCGCTTAGCTTCGTACAGCAGGCTCGGGCGGCCGGCGTACGTGCGCAGCAGCGAGCGGAACTCATCGACGAACTCGGGATCGGCAATCGCCTTGCGGTAGTTGTCGTCGAGCTCCTCGGTCGCCGCGATCAAGGCCTCAGGGATGAACCGCCCACCGAACTGTCCGTAATAACCGGCGGCGTTGGGCTCACCGGGCAGCGGAGCCGACCATTCGGGGCTGTGCTGGTCGCTCACCGGCACGTCCCTGGTGTCGCGGGGTGCTGTCCTGCAGTTACCAATGCCGACACGGCGGCCTTGGGGTCTCCGGAGGTGACCAGGCCCTGTCCGACCAGTACCGCGTCGGCGCCGGCGCCGGCGTACGAGATCAGGTCGTGCGGGCCGCGTACGCCCGACTCGGCGACCTTGACGACGTTGCTGGGCAGCCCGGGCGCGATACGTTCGAACATCGACCGGTCGACCTCGAGCGTCTTGAGGTTGCGCGCGTTGATACCGATCAACGACGCACCGGCCTGCAGAGCGCGGTCGGCCTCGGATTCGTCGTGCACTTCGACCAGTGCGGTCATGCCAAGCGACTCGACGCGCTCCAGCAAGCCGACGAGCACCTGCTGCTCGAGCGCCGCAACGATGAGAAGCACCAGGTCGGCGCCGTACGCCCGGGCCTCGTGCACTTGGTACGACGAGACAACAAAGTCCTTACGCAGCACGGGAATCGACACCGCTTTGCGCACCGCGGTGAGATCGGCAAGCGACCCGCCGAAGCGACGTTCTTCAGTGAGCACGCTGATCGCGCGCGCCCCGCCGGCCTCATAGTCGGCGGCCAGTAAGGCCGGATCGCCGATCTCGGCGAGCGCACCCGCCGACGGGCTTGCACGCTTCACTTCTGCGATGACCGCGACACCATCACGACGAAAGGCAGCCATGGCATCCAGTGCGGGTGCAATGTCCTGCGCGCGCGCCTTCAACTCGGCGAGAGGAGCCACCTGCTGACGGTTGGCGACGTCTTCGCGAACCCCCGAGATGATCTCGTCAAGCACGTTCACTCGTGGTCCCTTCAGAGGCGAGTGTCCGGCGCTGATTAACAACGCGCGCGGTCACCGGATTTCGGTATAAACAACAGTAGCCACGCCGAATTCGACTCGCGCAACCACCCTGATGTGCAACCACGGCGTGCGCCCGGTTGCCTGGCATGATCGGATAGGTACATGAGCCAAGATTGGTCGGTGCTGGCCAGCACGAGCGCGGACGTCTCAGTCAAGCTGGTCGGACGGGACGAGTTGTACGCCGACGTGGAGCTGTTCAACGGCAGCACGTGTGTGGGCACCGCAACGGTCACCAAGGTTCGCGACGGCGTCGCCGCGATCTCCTGGGTCGCCGACCCGTCGGTGTCCATCGGCGGGTACGCCGGGGCGCTGCGCGCGTTGATCAGGCGGGCCCTCGACAACCAGGGGTTCAGCCGGGTCGAGACCTCCGTGCCGGCCGACGACCCACGCGCGGTCAGTATCGCCATGCGCACCGGCATCCGGCGCGAGGGAATCGCCCGGCAGTCGATCCGGCGCGATACCGAACTTGTCGATGCGGCGATTTTCGCCGCTGTGGCAGGCGATCCGGCCACCGATACCCCGGCTGGCTACACGCATATGCTCGACTCGGTCTTGCCCAAGAAACGGCTGATCTCGCACGTGGTGATGAGTGACCGGGACGGCCGGATCCTGCTGTGCAAGACGACGTTCAAACGAGACTGGGAACTACCCGGCGGGATCGTGGAGCCGGGTGAAAACCCGGTCGATGCCGCGCAACGGGAAGTCCTCGAGGAGATCGGGGTCGACATCGAGATCGGCCGGCTCCTGGTGCTCGACTGGCTGCCGCCGTACCTCGGATGGGGCGATGCAATCGAGCTGCTGTACGACGGCGGCGAGTACGACGCGGCGTACCTCGACACGCTCGTCTATGACTTGCGCGAGATCACCGGCGCGCGCTGGTGCACGCCCGACGAGGCCGCCGAGCTGGTTTCGCCGCTCAACGCCCGCCGCCTCGGGCTGGTGGCACCGCGTAAACCCGATGCCACCCTTCACCTGCGCGACGGCGTCCCGACGTAACTGCTCGCCCTTCAAGCCAGCAACCACGACAAGCAGCGGTCGAGTCCGAGTGGTCCCCTGATCGTACAGCTGTGCCATTTAACAGGAAGAATTCGCCAGCGGCGCTGCGAAACGTCACATGTGTGGAGTTGCGAAATCCGAGGTGGTGACCTGCGCTAGGTCGGGTCGATGCCTTGGTCGAGCGAGTTCCACGCGTCGCGATGGTTCACCGGCTCCGAACCTTGCGGCGCCTCGCGATCGGCCGGCTTGCCCGCTGCGGACGGAGCTTCGTACTTGCTGCCCATCTTCGACCACGACGGACCTCGAACCGCTATCGCGACTCCGACGACGATGGCGATCAGCGCACCGACCAGGGCCAGCCATGGTGGGTACGCCGCCGGGGTTCCGTGTCCGCTCTCAACGCTGGTTCCGGTGCTGCGGACGTCGGCGAGGACCGATGCCGGCGTACCGGTCAGGAACGGTACGACGAGTACCACGGCCACGATGCCGCAGACGGTGACGAGCGCGCCGACGAGTCGGCGTCCCATCCGCCGGGTCGCCGCCACCGCGACCACCGCCGCGAGCAACACGATTGCGACCGCCGTCAAGCCGGGCAGTACGCCACTTCCGGTCGCCGACTTCAGGCCACTCGGTAGCGGCGCCGGCTGAGGTACGGCGACGAGCACCCACTCCTGGCTGGTGGCGAAGAAGATCAGGCCGGCGGCAACTATCAGTCCCGCCAGGCAGATCGAGTAGAGACGCTTCACCGTGCGACGGATTCCGACACCGCTGGTCGAAGCCGCTCAGCGGTAGCAATAGCGGTCAGCGCGGCACGGGCCTTGTTTTCGCTTTCCTGCTGCTCAAGGTGAGGTATGGAGTCGGCGACTATTCCGCCCGCCGCCTGCACGTGTGCGACGCCGTCCTTCACCAGAGCGGTACGAATGCAGATGGCCATGTCGATGTCGCCGGCCGCGGACAGATAACCGACCGAGCCGCCGTAGATCCCCCGGCGTACTGGCTCGAGCTCGTCGATGAGCTGCATCGCACGGACCTTTGGCGCGCCGGTCAGCGTGCCCGCCGGAAAACACGACAGCAGCACGTCGAACGCGTCCTTGTCCGCTGCCACTTCGCCGACGACGGTGGAGACGATATGCCATACGTGGCTGTATTTCTCGACCGCGCCGAGCTCGGTGACATGCACGCTGCCCGGGTGACAGACCCGACCGAGGTCGTTGCGTGCAAGGTCGACCAGCATCACGTGTTCGGCGCGTTCCTTGGGGTCGTTGACGAGCTCGTCGGCGAGCTCTTGGTCGCGTTCGGGGGTCTCGCCGCGACGACGAGTGCCGGCGATCGGGTGCAGGACGGCCTCGTCGCCGGTCACCGTGACCAACGCCTCGGGACTGCAGCCGACGATGTCGAAACCGTCCACGCGCAGGAAGTACATGTACGGCGACGGGTTGAGCAGTCTCAGGATCCGGTAGATGTCGATGGCATCGGCGTTGGTCTGCACCTGGAACCGCTGACTCACCTGCACCTGGAATACGTCGCCCTCGACGATCGCGTCCAAGGCCTTGCGCACGGCGGGCTGAAAGTCGCCGCTCGGCGTGCGCGACTGCGGGGTCGGCGTCGGACCGTCCGAGACGATCTCCACCGGAGCCGGCGAAGGTTTGGCCAGGTCGATTGTCATGGCGTCGATTCGTGCGAGCGCGTCGTCGTACGCCGCATCGATCTCGGCCGCGCTCATGTCTGTATCGACGAACTCGGTCGCGACCAGCGTGACGGTGCCATCGTGATGGTCGACGACGGCTACGTCGCTGACCAGCAGCATGGACAGCACCGGGATCCCCAGGTCGTCGACGGCCCGGTGACCGATCGGCTCGATCATCGCGGCCACGTCGTACCCGAGGTAGCCGACCAGCCCGCCAGCGACCGCCGGCAGCGCGTCGTCCTTAGGACTGCGCAGCGCGTGCCATGACTGGCGAAGCACGTCGAGCACCGGACCCTCAGTGGGCAGGCCTCGCGGGACATCGCCGGTCCACACGGCCTGCCCGCCACGCTCGCTCAGCGTCGCCGGGGCACGCACTCCGACGAAGGAGTAGCGCGACCAGGAGTGTCCGCGTTCGGCCGACTCCAGCAGAAACGTGCCGGTGCCGCCGGCAAGCTTGCGATAGACGCCGACGGGAGTCTCGCCATCGGCAAGCAGCGTCTTGCTGACTGGTACGACCCGATGTGTGCGCACCTTGGCCGCGAACTCCTCGCGACTGGGCGTGATCGTGCCAAGTGTGCTCATTTAGCGCCCTCGGCAGCGTTGTCGAGTGCGGTGGTCGTTACGGCAAGCGCGCGCCCGTCAAAGCAGGTTGCCGTGCCGGTGTGGCATGCGGCGCCGACCTGGTCGACCTGGACGAGTACGACGTCACCGTCGCAGTCCAGTGACACGGACTTGACGTGCTGGATGTGCCCGGAGGTATCGCCCTTCACCCAGTATTCCTGCCGACTGCGCGACCAGTACGTCGCGCGGCCCGTTGTCAGCGTGCGATGCAGTGCCTCGTCGTCCATCCAGCCGACCATGAGCACCGCCTTGGTGTCGTGCTGCTGCACGACGGCGGCGACCAGCCCGGCATCGTCGCGCTTGAGCGCGGCGCGGATCTGGGGGTCGAGATTGGACTGTTCTACGGAAACTCGGGCTGACATACCCTCTATCATCCCCTGCCGGTCAGTAGCCGGCAGACGAGACCGCCTTCTTGTGCTGCAGCCACTGAGTGACCGCGCCGCCGGATGACAGGCTGAACACCAGAGCCGGGCCAATCAGCCCAATAATCGTGACGACGATGACCGTTCCGATGCCGTTGCCGTTGCTCGAGATCAGTGACCAGATCAGGAAGACGACAACCGCGAGCGCGGTCACGGCGGCGCCAAGTTTGATGGTCATGCCGTTGCTGCCACTGAGTAACTGGATCCCGCCGACAAACATGATGATCGCGCCCGCCAGTAGCAAGATCGAGGAGATCCATGCGAAGGCGACGTCGCCGCCGCTCAGCCCCGAGTCGCTGACGGCGGCCGAGCCGATCAGGAAGATCGCGCCCCACAGTCCGTAGATAACGCCGAGCACGATCGCGACGATCGCAGCGCCGGTGGCGACCCCTGGGCGCTGCGGGCCCGATGGGCCGCCGTAACCGGGCTGGTAGCCGACCGGATACACCGGCTGGCCCGGGTAGCCCTGCTGGCCATAACCCTGCTGACCGTATGCCGGCTGCTGACCCTGCGACTGTCCGTAGCCCGGCTGACCATACGCCTGCGGCTGCCCGTAGTCCTGCTGGCCATACGCCGGCTGCTGTCCTTGCGGCTGTCCATAGTCGGGTTGGCCATACGCCGGCTGCTGACCGTAGGCCTGGGTCTGGTCTTGCCCGTAACCCTGCGGCGTACCTTGCTCCCCCGTCGCCGGCGGCGGGGTGTAGCCAGCCGGGTTCTCGCCAGCGGGGTTGTTGCCCGTCGGGTTATTGCCCGCGGGGTTGCTGCCGAACTGCTCTGAGCCGGTGTTCGGGCCACTGCCAGGAGTCGTCATGAGAGTTCTTTCGTGTGAGAACGAGATGAGTAACTGATTCAGAAGTGTACTGGTGATGCCGGGATTTACACATAACCGGCGGCTTTGAATGCCTTCTTAGCCAACATCCACTTCGAGACCGACGAGCTAAGACTCAGACCGAGCACGACCGCGGGCATGATGGAGCCCACGACCGCGGAGACCGTGATGACCGTCCCTGCGCCGGTCTGGACCGACAGGGCCCAGATGGCGAGAACCCAGATCGCGATGATCGCGGCCACGGCGCCGAGCCGCAAAACGATGCCGTTGTTACCGGACAGCATCTGAATCGCACCGACAAACAGCGAGACCGATGCGATTACGCCAAGGATGCCGCAGATCCACGCGATCGCTAGAAATCCTTTCGTGTTGTCCGCGCCCGAGTCCGACGCTGCGGCGGCCCCGATGAGCAGCGCCGCGGCGTACCCAAACGATCCGACGCCGAGCACGATTCCGCAGACGCCCGCCCCGGTCGCGACACCGGGACGCTGTGGCGGCCGTGGACCCACCGGCCCGTATCCGCCCGGGTACTGGTAGCCGTACGCCGGTGCCGGGGCGCCCTGGTAGGGCGCGGCGGGATAGCCGCCCTGCTGATAACCGCCTTGTTGGTAACCACCCTGTTGGTAACCACCCTGTGGCTGCGCGGGATATTGACCGCTGGTCGGCGGTCCCTGGTACTGACCGCTATTCGGGTCTTGGGGCGAGGTCATAGAGGCTCCTACCGGTTTGAATATCGACTACAGACTTACCGACGTACGACGATGCCTTGTCGTGCCATCGAATCCTTGACTTCTGAGATTGTCATCTGGCCGAAATGAAACACGCTCGCGGCCAACACCGCGTCCGCACCCGCCTTCACCGCGGGCGCGAAGTGCTCGACTCTGCCCGCGCCGCCGCTGGCGATCACCGGAATCTGGACGCTGGCCCGCATCGCACTGATCAGTTCAAGGTCAAAGCCGGCCTCGGTACCATCCCGGTCCATCGAGTTGAGCAGGATCTCCCCCGCCCCGCGTTCGGCGACCTCGTGGCCCCACGCGAGGGCGTCGAGACCGGCCGAGCGACGCCCGCCGTGGGTCGTCACACCAAACCCGGACGGCTGGCCCGGTTCGCGGCGTACGTCCAGCGAGCAGACAAGCACCTGCGCGCCGAAGGTCTGCGCGATCTCGCCGATCAGCTCCGGTCGGCTGATGGCCGCGGTATTGACACCGACCTTGTCCGCACCCGCCCGCAACAGCCGATCGACGTCCTGCGCGGTACGTACGCCGCCACCCACCGTCAGCGGGATGAACACCGACTCGGCGGTGCGGCGTACGACGTCGTACGTCGTGTCCCGCGAGTCCGACGAAGCGGTGATGTCGAGAAACGTCAGTTCGTCGGCACCCTGCGCGTCGTACGCCGCGGCGAGCTCCACCGGATCGCCCGCGTCGCGCAGGTTTTCGAAGTTGACGCCCTTCACTACGCGCCCACGGTCGACGTCGAGACACGGGATCACCCGCGTTGCCAGGGTCATCTCGGCCGCCTCAGCGACCGACGCCGGCGACCGCGGCGAGCGCCTCGGGCAGGGTGAAGTTTCCTTCGTAGAGTGCCGTGCCGACGATCGCGCCCTCGACTCCTTCACCGGTGAGACCCGCGATCTGCACAAGGTCGTCGATGGTGGTGACACCACCGCTGGCGACGACCGGGGCGTCGGTCTTGGCGCAGACCCGACGAAGCAGATCGACGTTGGGCCCGCGCAGCATGCCGTCTTTGAGTACGTCTGTGACGACGTACCGGCCGCAGCCGTCCGCCTCAAGCCGTTCGAATACCTCCCACAGATCCCCTCCGTCGCGGGTCCAGCCGCGTGCGGCCAGCGTGTCGCCGCGCACGTCAAGACCAATCGCGACCTTGTCGCCGTGCTCGCCGATGATCTTCGAGCACCACTGCGGATTTTCCAGCGCGGCCGTGCCGATATTGACTCGCGTGCAACCGGTCGCAAGCGCCGCCTCAAGCGACTCGTCATCGCGGATGCCACCTGACAGCTCGACCTTGATGTCCAGCGCGCCGACGACGCGGGCAATGAGCTCGCGGTTGTGGCCACGGCCGAACGCCGCATCGAGATCGACCAGGTGCAGCCATTCGGCGCCGTCACGCTGCCAGCCCTCGGCGGCCGCTAACGGTTCGCCGTACGTCTTACCGGAACCGGCTTCGCCACGGACCAGCTGAACGGCGCGGCCATCGACGATGTCCACCGCGGGAAGCAGTTCCAGGCGCGGCGGTATCGCTTGTGCAGCAGGAATATTTGAGTCAGTCATCTACAACGTGTCCATCCAGTTAGCAAGGAGTGCGGCACCGGCATCCGCGGACTTCTCCGGGTGAAATTGGGTGACACTCAGCGCGCCGTGCTCGGCGGCGGCGACGAAAGGCTCGCCGTACGTCGTCGTGGACACGATCGTGTCGGGTCCGGCGCTGAGCGCCGCAAACGAGTGCACGAAGTAGAAGCGCGACTGTGGGTCAATCCCCTTGAACAGCGAGGATCGGGGGGACGCTTCGACGGTGTTCCAGCCCATGTGCGGCAGGATGTCCGCGGTGAGTTGGACGATCTGTCCGCTCAGTACCCCGACGCCGTCCCGGCGTACACCGTGCTCGTCGCCGCTCTCGAACATCACCTGTGCGCCGACGCATATGCCCAGCACTGGCGCGGCTACGCCCAGCCGATCACGGACGATCTGGTCGCCACCGGCGTCGATGAGGCCGTCCATGCATGCCGCGAACGCGCCAACGCCCGGTACGACGAGACCGTCGGCTCGCATCGCCGCGGAGCGATCTCGAGTGAGCTCGACGCGCGCGCCGACCCGTTCGAGCGCGCGCTGCGCGGAGCGGACGTTGCCGAACCCGTAGTCAAAGAGCACGACCGACTTTTGTGCGGTCATCTATCCGGCCTGCCACAGGATCCCGCCGGCGAGAGCCAGCAGCGCGGCCAGGCCGAGCACAACAGCGACGACGCGGTGCTCACGCATCTGCCATGCACCGCCGGCGAGAATCCCCGCAAGACCCATCAGGCCAATCACGACGATCCAGGTCATCGTGCTTTGATTACCCGCCGCAAGTACGGCGCTCACAGCACTCCCTTAGTGCTGGGGACTCCGCTGGCGCGCGGGTCTATATCGACTGCCGCGCGCAGCGCCCGGGCCAGCGCTTTGTACTGCGCTTCCACGATATGGTGCGGATCGCGCCCCGAGATGACCGTCACGTGCAGGCAGATCCGGGCGTGGAATGCGAGCGTCTCGAACACGTGCCGCGTCAACGATCCGGCGTACAACGCTCCGGTGCCACCGATCGCGGCGTATTCCTGGCCCTCGGGTTCGCCGGTGTGCACGCAGTAGGGCCGGCCCGATACGTCGACGACGCACTGCACAAGCGCCTCGTCCAACGGCACCATCGCATCGCCGAACCGGCGGATGCCGCTCTTGTCGCCGAGCGCCTGACCGAGCGCCTCGCCGAGCACAATAGCGGTGTCCTCGACGGTGTGGTGCCCGTCGATGTGGATGTCGCCGCTGCTCTTGACCTCAAGGTCGATCAGTGAGTGCTTGGAGAACGCGGTCAGCATGTGGTCGTAGAAGCCGACTCCGGTGGCGATATCGCTGACACCCGTACCGTCGAGGTTGAGTTCGACCAGCACACTGCTCTCACTCGTCGTACGGTCAATGCGGGCGGTGCGGCTCATGCGATCTCCTTGTTGACGGGTTGTCTCGCAGTTGGCGGATTGTCGCGCAAATGGTCACGCAGTGCATCGAGAAACGCGGTCGTCTCCGCCTCGGTGCCGGCGCTGACCCGAAGGTGGTGGGCTATCCCTATGTCTCGCACGAGTATGCCGTGGTCGAGCAGCGCCTGCCAGGTCGCGCCCGCGTCGGCGAGTCCGCCGAACATCACGAAGTTGGAGTCGCTGGGCACCGGCAGCAGGCCGAAATCGGCAAGCGTGCGCACGATCCGGTCGCGCTGCCCCTTGATCGCATCCACCGTCGACAGCAGCAGATCCGCATGTCCGAGGGCCGCTATGGCGGCGGCCTGGGTCAGGGAGGAGAGGTGATACGGCAACCGCACAAGACGCATGGCTTCGGTGATCTCCGGGTCGGCGGCGAGATAGCCGACCCGGGCACCGGCAAAGGCGAACGCCTTGCTCATCGTGCGGCTCACGATTAGTCGCGGGTTGTCCGGCAGCAGCCCTAGTGCGCTCGGCGTACCTTCGCGCGCGAACTCTGCATATGCCTCGTCGACCACCACGATTCCTCGGGTCGCGCCGAGGACTGCCTCGACGACATCGCGCGACATCGACGTACCCGTGGGATTGTTGGGCGAGCAAAGGAACACGACATCAGGGTCGTGCTCGGCGATCTGCGCTAGCGCGTCGGCCGCCTGCAGGTCAAACTGCTCGTCGCGTCGGCCGCGGATCCAACCGGTCCCGGTCGAGATCGAGATCAGCTCGTGCATCGAGTACGACGGCACGAAGCCGAGCGCACGGCGACCCGGGCCGCCGAAGGCCTGCAAGATGTGCTGGATGACCTCGTTGGAGCCGTTCGCCGCCCACAGCTGCGCGACGTCCAGCTGCACGCCGGCCTGCGTCGCGAGGTAGCCGCTCAGCGCGCCACGCAGCCGGGTGAACTCGCGATCGGGGTAGCGATTGAGGTCCTTGACTTCGGCAGCCAGCGCCGCAGTCACCGACTGCGCGACCGCATCCGGTAGCTCGTAGGAGTTTTCGTTGGTATTGAGGCGGACCGGCACGTCGAGCTGCGGGGCGCCGTACGCCGTCAGCTCGCGGAACTCCGGCCGCAGAAGGGAGCGTACGACCTCCCGCGACTGCGCGCTCATCGCTGGCCGGGGCGCGGTTCTTCGAACCGCAGTCGCACGGCCGCGCCGTGTGCCGGAAGGTCCTCCGCGTTGGCGAGTGCTTGCACGTGCCCGGCGACCTCCTGCAGCGCATCACGGTCGTACTCCACGATGTGCACGCCGCGCAGGAACGACTGCACGGACAGGCCCGACGAGTGCCGCGCACACCCGCCCGTGGGCAGCACATGGTTGGACCCGGCGCAGTAGTCGCCCAGCGACACCGGTGACCAGGCACCGACGAAGATGCATCCGGCGTTACGCACCCGCGCCGCGACGCCGGGCGAGTCGGCGGTCTGGATCTCGAGATGTTCGGCGGCGTACGCGTCGACGACCTGCAGACCCTGCTCAATGTCGTCGACCAGGACGACGCCGGACTGCTCGCCGGCCAGGGCCGTGCCGATGCGCTCGATGTGTTTGGTGGCCTCGATCTGGACGCGTAGTTCGGCATCCACGGCGGCGGCCAGCTTGTCGCTGCTTGTGACGAGCACCGACGCGGCGAGCGGGTCGTGCTCTGCCTGGCTGATCAGGTCGGCCGCGACGTGGACCGGATCGGCGGTGTCGTCGGCCAGGATCGCGATCTCGGTCGGCCCGGCCTCGGAGTCAATGCCGACCAGTCCGCGCAGTTGGCGCTTCGCCGCGGTGACATAGATGTTGCCAGGTCCGGTGACCAGGTCGACCGGCTCGTTTTCGGCGGTGCCGTAGGCAAACATGGCGATCGCCTGGGCGCCGCCGACGGCGTACACCTCGTCGACGTCGAGCAATGCGCACGCGGCGAGGATGGTTGGGTGCGGCAGGCCGCCAAATGCTTTTTGTGGTGGCGAGGTAACCGCGATCGAACCGACGCCGGCCGTCTGAGCGGGCACGACGTTCATCACGACGCTCGAGGGGTAGACCGCGAGTCCACCGGGCACATAGAGGCCGACCCGCCCGACCGGCATCCACTTCTCGGTCACGGTGCCGCCGGGTACGACGTTGGTGGTGACATCGGTTCGGCGTTGGTCGGCGTGCACCTTGCGGGCCCGCGCGATCGACTCTTCGAGCGCCGCGCGCACCTGTGGGTCGAGCGCTTGGAGTGCTTCGGTGCAGCGTTCGTGCGGCACCCGGATCGAGTCGAGCTCGACCCCGTCAAGGCGTGCGGTGATCTCCTTGACCGCCTGGACGCCGCGCACCCGGATATCTTCGAGGATGGGGCGCACCGATTCGAGCGCCCGGTCGACGTCGATGTCCGCCCGCGGCACTACTTGGCGTAGCTGGACGGTCGACAAGTGCTGGCCGCGAAGGTCGATCGTGCGCAGCACATCCTGCTGGGTCGAGTTTGTAGTCACCCAGTCAGGGTACGTCGCGGGACAGCGCGAAATAGGTCACACCTAGGCTGTAGCAATGGACCGGACGCTCCCCCTCTTTCCCCTGGAAGCGATCCTCTATCCCGGCACGCTTATGCCGCTGCGAATCTTCCAGCCGCGATACGTCCAGCTCCTTGAGGATTTGCAGCGAGTGCCTGGCAGCGAGTTCGGCGTCATCGGACTGCGCAGCGGCTCGAGCGCCGACCTAACCGTCCGCCCCGACACCTACGACGTGGGCTGCACCGCGACGGTGCGGATGATGCGGCGCGAGGAGGCAGGCGCGAGCGACACGTTCGCCGTCACGGTGCTGGGCCGTGAACGGTTCCGGCTGCTGGGGCTGGTGGACCAAGGTACGCCGTACGTCTGCGGCAAGGTGGAGCCGTTCGAAGACGAGCCGGCCGACCCCGCGACGCTGGACGACGTGGAGTCACTGGCCTCGGAAAATCTGGTGCTGTTTGCGAAGTATGTGCGCGGGGTGGCCGATATCCGCGGCCGGACCACGATTCCGGTGACCGAGGCCAACCTGCCCTCGGACGCGCCGTCCTTGTCATGGCTGATGGCCTCTGCCATCAAGCTGTCGCGGGCCGAGCAGCAAAAGGTCCTGGAAATCCCGAGCGACGCGTTGCGGCTGGCGCGACAACGCCGCCTGCTCACCCGCGAGCTGGCGCTGATCAGTCGCCTTGGGGCACTTCCGGTCGGTCCGGGCGATCTCCCGTCGCGGTCCGGTCAGAACTAACCGCGATCGGTGACAAAATACCGCTCATCCGTCGCGACCGCAGCCCACACCTGTGCTGTTTGGCAGCGATATCTCGTCACCGGCGCTGCCGAACCATACATTTGTAAGGTACGAAGTCATGGGCGGTGCGGTAGCGGTGCATTGCTAGCCGGCGTCGCGCCGCCGACGGCGTTTTCTTGGGCGGCGTTGAACTGAGCGATCTCGGCGCGGCGCCACAGCCCGTCGTAGCCGGAGAACATCGCCAGCACGACGTACAGCAGCGCTGCGATCACTGCGGGAAGCAGGATCATCGCCACCGAATGCAGTCGCTGGTCGATCGAGAAGACCGCGCCGAGCGTCTTGAGGTCGGTCGCGCTCGGTTTACTGGTCACCATGATCCCGACCAGCCACGCGACAAACCCGGCGAGCACTGAGCCGCCCACCGTCGTCATCAGCGCCACCAGTCCGCGCCGCGGTCCCCAACCCCATAGCCAGACGGTCAGCACAAGCGTGAGGGTCAGCAGCATCAGAAACAGTACGACGTCCCCGCCGACCTGCCACTCGGCGTTGAGATCGACGTACGCGTAACCGCCTTTAACAGTCTGAAAACGCTCGCGCGGCGCCCATAGCGCCCACGCGACGCCGGCGACGATACCGCCGAGCACGTAGAGACCGATCGCCAGCGCGAGCCGACGACCGTTTCGGCTGAGGTCGGCGCGCAGGTCAGCCACGATCTGGCCGAAGAACGACGGCTTCGCGGGACCGAGTGCGCTCTGCGGAACGGATGCACTCGGCGAGACGGGTATTTCTGGCGGCGTGGGCACAGTCATGGTCTTATCACCCTGCCACGGACCACCACAGCGGTCGGCGCCCGCCATGCTCCCGGCTCTTTGATCGGGTCGTCGGACAGCACGACGCACCGCGCGACCTGCCCTTCGCGGATAAACCCGAGCGAGCGGTCCATCCCGGCGCTTTGCGCGGCGCGGTCGGTGGCCGCACGCAACGCTCCCCACCTGCCGAGTCCGGCTTGCGCCAGCCGATCGAGCTCGCGCGGGTCGACACCAGAAACCGTCCCGGAGTTGCCAAGATCGGTGCCATATACCAGTGGTACGCCCGCCTCGACCATGGCCGCCGCGTTGTGCAGCGCCGGCCGGCCAATGCCGCCGGAGAAGAATGTCTGAAGGGTGGAGCTCACTCGGATGTCCGCGTCGGCGAGGTGGGTAATCGTGCGGGAGGGCAGTTCCTCGGTCGGCGTGTGCGCGAGCTCGTCGACCCGAGCCGACAGTGCGCGTTGCACCATCTCCACCGTCAGCGCGTGCGCGATCACCGACAGGCCATGGCCGTGCGCGGCCTCCACGATCGCCCCTGCGACCGACGGCGAGAGTGTCGGCCAGCCGTCACCTGGTTCGAGCGCGACCTTGATCAAGGACGCCCCGGCCAAGTGCATCACGCCGACGGCATCGACCGCGTGCGCGGCCGAGGTCACTTCGTACGCCGAACCGTCTGCACCCCATGACTGGCCGGGGTAACCGCCCGGCGCGGTCAGGATCGCGCCCGCGGTAATCAGCTGCGCACCGGTGCGCCGCGCCGCACCCTGCCATCGTTTGACCTTGGCTAACGGCGCGCCGAGGTCCCGCATGGCGATGACGCCGCCGGAGACCTGGGTCGCCAACGCGGTGAACTCGAGGTGCACATGGGTATCGATGATCCCGGGCCCGATCCAGTGGGTCGGTGAGCCGATGATCGGCAGCCGATCCGGGATGGTCAACTCGCCGATCGGGCCGATCCGCTCGACCTGGCCGGCGGAGTCGATCACGACCGCGCCGTCGTACGGCGTGGCGGCCCCACCGGTCCACACCTGGCCGCGCAGCACCAGTCCGCTGGCGCCACGGGCCGAGATCGGCGTGCCGAGAAACGGGCTGCGATAGGCCTCCCGGCCACGGTGCAGGAGCCGGCCGCTCACGCTCCGCCAGCCGTGCTTCATCTCTACTGCACCGTCATCTAATGGACCGCCCGCTACTGGACGAAGCCGTCGGTGCCCAGCAGGACCTTGAGGTCACCGACCAGCGCCGGCGAACGCGTGACCCGTAGCCCGTCATCGAGCTTGACTTGCGTCGTGCGCGGGCCATTGATCACCCGAAGATGCACATCGACCATGCCCGGATGCTGACGCAGGATGTCGCGCAACCGTGCCACGGTCGGCTTGGTGCACCGCAGCGCCTGTATCTGCAGCGTGACCGGGCTCGAGTCCTGCGTCGTCAAGTCCGGGATCGACAGGTCACTCACGCGTACGCGGTACTGGTCTTCACTGCTGTCCAGCCGGCCGCTGACGACGACGATCTGGTCGTCCTGGATCAGGTGACCGACCTGCTCAAAGGTGCGCGCGAAGATCAGCACCTCGACACTGCCCTCGAGATCCTCGAGCTGGGCTTTGGCCCAGAACTGGCCTTTTTGACTCATCCGGCGTTCGACCCCGGTCAGAATCCCGGCGATGGTGACGACCGCGTTTTGCTCGTACGCGCCCTCTTCTTTGATGCTCGCGATGCTGGCGTCGGCGGCCGAGGCCAGCACATGCTCGAGCCCCTGCAACGGATGATCGGAGACGTAGAGGCCGAGCATGTCGCGTTCGAATGCCAGCTTCTCGCGTTTGGCCCACTCCCCGCCAGGAATGGCGATCTCGAAGTTGGTATTGCCCAGCGGCGACTCGTCGGAGTCCTCGCCGCCCATCGCGCCGAACAGGTCGAATTGGCCGACCGCTTCCTGCTTCTTCACGTCGGCGACCGCGTCGATCGCCTCCGCGTGAATCGCGAGGAGGCCGCGGCGCGGATGGCCCAGCGAGTCGAACGCTCCGGACTTGATCAACGACTCGACGGTGTTCTTCTTGCACGCGGACTGGTCGACCTTGCGCAGGAAGTCGTGGAACGAGGTAAACGCGCCCTTCTGCTCGCGCGCCGCGGCGACCATTGTCACGACGTTGTTGCCGACACCGCGTACCGCCGCCATACCGAATCGGATGTCGGTGCCGACTGTGGTGAAGCGGGCGTTGGACTCGTTGACGTCCGGTGGGAGCACCTGGATGCCCATTCGGCGGCACTCGGCGAGGTAGATCGCCATCTTGTCCTTGGAGTCGCTGACGCTGGTCAGCAACGCGGCCATGTATTCGGCCGGGTAGTGCGCCTTGAGGTACGCCGTCCAGTAGGACACCACGCCGTACGCCGCTGAGTGAGCCTTGTTAAACGCATAGTCGGAGAACGGCAGCAGCGTGTCCCACAGTGCCTTGATAGCGGCCGCGGTATAGCCGCGGTCTGCCATGCCGGAAGAGAATTTCTCGTACTGGGCGTCCAGCTCGGACTTTTTCTTCTTACCCATCGCGCGGCGCAGAATGTCCGCCTGACCAAGGCTGTAGCCGGCGACGCTCTGCGCGATCGCCATGACCTGCTCTTGGTAGATGATCAGGCCGTACGTGTCGCCGAGCAGGTCTTGGAGCGCGTCGGCCAGCTCCGGGTGCAGCGGCTCGACCGGCTCGCGGCCGGTCTTGCGGCGCGCATACTTGTTGTGCGAGTCCGCGCCCATCGGACCCGGTCGATACAACGCGATGACCGCCGAGATGTCCTCGAAGTTGTCCGGGCGCATCGAACGCAGCAGCGCCCGCAGCGGGCCACCATCGAGCTGGAACACTCCGAGCGTGTCGCCGCGCGCGAGCAGCTCGTAGGCGCCCTTGTCGTCGAGCGGCAGCTCCTCGACCTTGACCTCTTCGCCGCGGTTGGACCTGATGTTGTCCAGTGCGTCGTCGACGATCGTGAGGTTGCGCAGCCCCAAGAAGTCCATCTTGATCAGGCCGAGATTTTCACACGTCGGATAGTCGAACTGCGTGATGATCGCGCCGTCCTGCTCGCGGCGCATCAACGGGATGATGTTGATCAACGGGTCCGAGGACATGATCACCCCGGCCGCGTGTACGCCGGTCCCCCGGCGCAGCCCCTCCAAGTCCTTGGCCGTGTCGATCACTTCGCGGTATTCGGCGTTTTCCTCGTACAACCCGCGGAACTCGCCCGCCTCGCCGTACCTGTCATGCTCCGGATCGAAGATCCCGGACAACGGCACACCCTTGCCCATGACATCCGGCGGCATCGCCTTGGTCAGAATATCGCCGACTGCATAGGGCTTATCGAGCACACGGGCGGAGTCTTTAACCGCGTTTTTAGCCTTGATGGTCTGGAAGGTGACGATTTGCGCGACCCGGTCATCGCCGTACTTACGGGTCACATAGTTGATGACCTCACCACGACGACGCTCGTCGAAGTCGATATCGAAGTCCGGCATCGAGACACGGTCCGGGTTCAAGAACCGCTCAAAAATCAGGCCATGCTGCAACGGATCAAGGTCGGTGATCCGCATCGCGTACGCCGCTATCGACCCCGCACCCGAACCACGACCCGGTCCCACCCGGATCCCGTTGTCCTTCGCCCAGTTGATGAAGTCCGCAACGACCAGGAAATACCCCGGGAAACCCATCTGCGCGATCACGCCGACCTCGTAGTCGGCCTGCTTGCGCACCGCATCCGGGATCCCCGCGGGGTACCGGTAGTGCAGCCCCTTCTCGACTTCCTTAACGAACCAGGACTCCTCGTTTTCACCCTCAGGGCACGGGTAACGCGGCATATAGTTCGCCGACTCGTTGAACGCGATCTCGCTACGCTCGGCGATTAACAACGTGTTGTCACACGCCTCGGGCATCTCCGAGAACAGCATCCGCATCTCTTCGGCGGACTTCAAATAGAACGAGTCGCCGGTGAACTGGAACCGGTTAGGGTTGCTGAGCCGGTCACCAGTCTGGATACACAACAGGGCACCGTGCGCCTTCGCGTCACCCTTGTGCGTGTAGTGCAGGTCGTTCGTCGCCAACAACGGGATCTTCAGATCCCCCGCGATATCCAGCAGGGACGTGCGATACCCCTTCTCCACCGCGAGGTTGTGATCCATCAACTCCACGAAGAAGTTCTCCGCACCGAAGATGTCCTGGAAGTCCGCGGCCGCCGCCTTCGCCTTCTCCGCCTTGCCCGCACGCAGCCACATCGGCACCTCGCCGCTGGGGCAACCGGTCGTCGCGATCAGCCCACCGTGGTACTTCTCGAGCAGGTCCCGGTCAAACCGCGGCTTGCGGTACTGCCCCTCCAGGCTCGCAAGCGACGAGAGCCGGAACAAGTTGTGCATGCCCTCGGTCGAGTACGCGAGCAGCGTCATGTGGTTGTACGCCGACCGGCCCTTGTTACCGCTGCCCTGCTCGTCGGCCTCGTCACTGGTGATCGACCCGAACTCGAACGGCACCCGGTCATGACGCGACCCCGGCGTGTAGTAGCCCTCCATGCCGATGATCGGCTTCACCCCGGCGGCGGTGATCTTGGAGTAGAAGTCATACGCACCGAACACGTTGCCGTGATCGGTCATCGCGATCGCCGGCATCCCCAACTCCGCCGCCCGCGCGCCCAACGCGCCGATCTTCGCCGCGCCATCGAGCATCGAGTATTCGGTGTGCGTGTGCAGATGCACAAACTGCTTACCTGCACTCACGTCTATTCCGATCCTTCCTGCGCCGAACCTGCCGTGGAAATCGGCTACCGCCAACATCACCATCGGGAACGTTCATTTTGACACTTCCCGCCGACAGATTGGCCGCGACCCGCTTGGCAATCTCGCCGGGCGCTGTGAATCTGGTCGATCGCGCCAATGGAACGCGCGACGACGTGCGCGCGTCTCCTCCATTTGTGATCGACAAACCCACCCTCGATGTCATGGCCGCGGCGTACGCCGCCGTGGTCGCCGAGCGCCAGATCGCCTTCGAGCGGCTGGCCGTCGCGGAAATCTGGACTGCCGACCTTGATGATCGGCAGCTACACATCGGCGACCGGACCTTCGAGGTGAGCTTCTTGGGCAGCGCCGCTGACGCCGAGGGCACCTGGCTGTGGGGCTGGGCCAACGCGGCGTTCGGTGTCGACCACGTCGCCACCGCACCCATCTCCGAGCTCGTCACCATCGGCCAGAAGTACGACGTGCCGGAACTGACCACGCCCTCGCTGCCACTGTCCGCGCTCGCCAACCCCGGCATACACGGTCCCGGTCATGGACCTGGGGACACCCTCGCGGTCGTGGCCTGCGGCCTGCTCGACGGGTCGGCCTACTACGCGGGCGAATATGAAGGTGGCACGGCATACATGCTGGTCACCGACGCGTCCGTGCCGCGTCCGCCGGTAGACGTCGCGGGACTACCGCTGCTGATTCAGTCCGCCACCGCGATGTTTCCGCATGATCATCGGCTGACCGTCGAGACCTATCTCGGCGTACACGGTATCGAGGCAACGACGTACGGCGAGTTCCTTACCGCCCATTTCGACTCCGGAGAGACGATCTCCTTCACGTTCGACGAACGCGGCGAGCTCACCGACCTCACGCGTTCATAAGTGCTTTTCGAAATGGATTTCGCTGGTGTTGGATTTGTCGTGCAGCTCGCGTACCTCGGGCAGCCTGCGGTAGCCGAGCTCGGCGTACAGTTTGTGCGCAGAGAGAAACCGCGTGTCACTCCATAGATGGACCATCGTGTTGCCCCGCTCACGAGCGGCATTCTCGATCATCTGGTTGAGGTCCTGGGCAAGCCGCCTACGACGGATCTTCTTCGAGACGTACATGCTCTTCAGCTCGTCGCGACCGGCCGTGCTCGGCTTCAGCGCGCCACAGGCGACGACTTCTCCGAGTGGGCCGCCGAGCGAATAGACCCACAGATGGCCACCGAGCCCGGCGTACGACGTGGCCGGTTTACGCAACCAGGGCTCCTCGCCGTCGACGTCCATGACACAGCCTTCGTATTCGTCGAAGCAGCCGGTGATCAGCTCGATCAGCGCATGCGAGTCGTCGTCGGTAGCGTCGCGCAAGACAGGCAACGGCTTGGACATCTCTATTAGCTCGTTACCCTCGTCATCGGACGATCCTGAGCGAGTAAACCCGTGCTCGTGCAGTAGGTCACGATCGGCCGGGAATGCCCGCAGCACCAAGTGATGCGCGCCCGCCCGCCGCGCGGAAACCTCGGCGTCGCGCAACACCGCCCGGCCCTGATGTTCGGTGATTTCGTTGAAAGCGACCGGCGGCTCGCAGAGTCGAGCGACCTTGTCCGTGACGGTGAGGTGCTGGGTTCTCATCGGTGCCTCCGGTGGCGCGCAGGTGTGGCGAGTAGTCGCCCGAGTGGAATCCCCCTGACATCAATCAGGATATGCAAGATCACTGGCGCAAGTAAGGATCCGGTCAGGATATAGAGCGCGGCTAGCACCGCGCCGAAGACCATGGTCACCGCGATTCCGGTCGGGCCTTGGTACGCGTGGGCAAGGCCGAACCCGACGACGATAACCACCGCGGCGACCGCAATCGGGAATCCTGGCGCGATTGCCGTGACCACGGCGAGGAAGAATGCTCGATAGACGAACTCCTCGGCCAGACCTGCCGACAGCGAGACGAGACCGAACAGGCGGCGTTCGGCCGACGTGCGCGGCAGCATCGCCACGACGGACGGGCCGCCCAGAGAACGGATGACCTGCTCGCGCGGCAGGCGGCGCATGGTCTCGACGGCGCGGGCGGTAGCTGCCAGCACGGCGAGTCCTGCGACCACCGTGATGCCGGTCAGGATCCAGCCCAGAAGCGTCCCTGGCAGCGCCAGGCCGAGCGCCGCCGCCGAAACTTGTGGCGCCATGATCACGGTAGCCGCGCACAGTGCCACCAGCCCCCATTCGAGGATCAGTAGTCGCGTGTAGAGCCAGCGCCGCGCGTAGCGGTCGACTTGTTCGGCGCGCTCAAACGCCCGGTGTAACGCCACCCCTACGAACGGTTCGCCGAAGTAGAGGTAGACCCCGAGGATGACGGCGGCGAGTGTCGCGTGCCCGAACGCGCTAAGCGACGTAGGCAGAATGTCGTGGTCGAGCATCGGCGCCTATTGTCCGTCCGAGCGCAGTATCTCGAGCGCCGCGGCGAGATCGGCGGGATATGGGCTCTCGAAGGTGACCCAGCGGCCGTCGGCGGGATGCGCAAAGGACAGCTGACGGGCATGGAGCCATTGACGGGTCAACCCGAGCCGTTTGGCGAGCACCGGGTCGGCGCCGTACGTGATGTCGCCAACGCAGGGATGCCGGAGGGCCGAAAAATGCACTCGAATCTGGTGCGTTCGACCGGTTTCGAGGTGGATCTGGGCAAGGCTTGCCGCAGGGAACGCTTCGATGACCTCGTAGTGCGTAACGCTGTCACGCCCACCAGCGACGACCGCGAATTTCCAGTCATGCTTAGGATGCCGGTCTATCGGCGCGTCGATCGTGCCGATGGTCGGGTCCGGATGTCCTTGCACGATAGCGTGATAGACCTTCTCGACCGTGCGTTCTTTGAATGCCGCCTTCAGAGCCGTATAGGCACGCTCGGACTTCGCCACGACCATCAGACCGGTGGTGCCGACGTCGAGCCGGTGTACGACGCCGCGCCGCTCCTCGGCCCCGCTTGTTGAGACGCGATGCCCCATCGCGACGACTCCGCCGATGACGGTGTGCCCTTCCCAACCCGGGCTCGGGTGCGCGGCCACGCCGACCGGCTTGTCGACTACGACGATGTCGTCGTCGCTGTAGATCACGCCAAGGCCGGGCACCGGTTGCGCGTCCTCAAGGGTCTGCACCGGCTTCGGATCCGGAAGCGTGACGTCGAGTAACGCCTCGGCATGCAACCGATCGGACTTGCCGACCGCCCTGCCATCGAGTTGGACCGCGCCAGACTCGACAAGTTCGGCCGCGGCAGTGCGCGACATGCCGAGCAGCCGGGCCAGACCGGCGTCGACTCGCATTCCATCGAGACCATCGGGTACCGGCAGCAGTCGCGAGCTCATCTAGCGGTCGGCCTTCCGATTGCGCGTGCCGTCCATCTCGACCCCGGCAAAGGCCAGGATGACGGCGAGCACGCCGCCGACGACGATCGCGGAGTCCGCGAGGTTGAAAATCGGCCACGTACGACCCCACGGGTCGAAAACGCTGATGAAGTCGATGACCGCGCCGCGGAACGGCCCTGGGTGCCGAAACATGCGGTCCACGAGGTTGCCCAGCGCGCCACCGAGCACGAGACCGAGGCTGATCGCCCAGCCGCGTGAATACAGCTTGCGGGCGGTCCGCACGATCACCAGGACCACGATCAGCGCAAGCAACGTGAAGACGATCGTCATCCCGGTGCCGAGCGAGAACGCCGCACCGCTGTTGCGGGCCAGGGTGAAATAGACGGCGCCGCCGAGCAGTCGCAGCGGCGGTTGGTCACTCAGGGTGGCGACGACGAGCACCTTCGTGAGGATGTCCAGCAGCAACGCCACGGCACCGACGACCAGCAAGAGCATCGTCGTACGCCGTCGAGGGGGCTCGATACCCGTTTCAGGTGGAGGTGCGTCGGTCACGTCGGCAATTATCGACGTTCTTCGCGCGCTTTGCAGTCCACACAGAGTGTCGCGGAGGGATAGGCCTGCAACCGGGCCTTCGGGATGGTCTTACCGCAGTTCTCGCACAGCCCATAGCTGCCTTCGTCGACCCGGGCCCGAGCGCGCTGCAACTGAGTGATCAGGTGCATCCGGTTATTGGCAATCGACATTTCCTGTTCCCGCTCGAACGTTTTGTTTCCCGCATCGGCGGGGTCGTCACCAGCGGTGTCGAGTCGGTTGTGCTGCAGGTCGTCAAGGGCAATCATCGCGGTGTCGTACTCGGCCTGCAGCTCCTGAAGCTGGCCATCGATCAACTTGCCGAACTCGCGCAACTCGACCTTGTTGAATGGCGTCTTCGGCTTAGCCGCGGCCTTCGTGGGTGCGGTCTTCTTGGCGGCGCTCTTCGCGGGTACGGTCTTCTTAGGTGCGGTCTTCGGGGTCTGCTTGGTGGCCGCTGTGGCCGCTGTGGCCGCGGGTTTGGTGGCTGCGGTCTTCTTGGCGGTGCCGTTGACCGCGACTTTTACCGGCGCGGCGCTTTTAGCCGCAGTCTTCTTGGTTGGTGCGGTCTTGGTTGGTGCGGTCTTCTTCGCGACCACAGACTTCGCAGGTATCTTCTTGGCCGCACGCGCACCCGACGCGGTCTTCGCTCCCGCGGACTTCTTCGCTGCCACAGTTTGACCCCTATCAGCACGTCGATGTGCGTCCCGCCACGGCCCGGACGCACATAAGTCCCCCGGACATTACGTAAACCTCGCGGCTAGGGCAATCGACCACGCCACATAAACGTCGAGCGTAGCCGATCCGCAACAATCGAAACGTCCACGGTACGCCGCCGGCGTCGCGGGCGATAAGCGCGAGATCAGCCGCCGTTTTCGCCCTGCCAGGTCGCGAGCCGACCGGCCCGGGCAATGGCATGCAGTCGGCGTTCGGTGGCCTCCCGGTCCTCCGTCGCGGACACAATCAACAACGAGTCGCCGACCCGGATCCGAGTGTCGCGCTGAGGAACGAAGCGCTTGTCACCGCGCACGATAAGGCTCACGACGCCGGTCGCCGGCAGCCGAAGTTCGCCGACGTACACACCGTGCATTCTGGAGCCGGCCGGGACGGACACCGTCAGCACCTCGGCGGCGATTTGATCCAGCGCCGAGACCTCGACGTCGACGTCTTCGGTCTCGGCCTTGCCTGCCAGCCGCAACGCCCTGGCCATCTGTGGCAGCGTCGTACCCTGCACGAGGGTGAAGATCACGACTAGCACGAAGACCATGTGCAAGATCTCGCCGGAACGCGGGATCCCGTGCGTGATCGGGATCGTCGCCACGACAATCGGTACCGCGCCGCGCAGCCCGGACCACGAGTAGAACGCCTGGTCACGGAGCGACACCCGGCTCCACAGTGAGCTGAGGAATACCGACACCGGGCGCGCGACGAACAATAAGACACCGCCGACGAGCAGCGCCGGGACGACCACGCCCGGGATTTCGGGCGGCGATACGAGCAGGCCGAGCATCACGAACAGCCCGATCTGGGCGAGCCACGCGATCGCCTCAGCGAAGGCGATCGTGGCACGTTTGTAGGGCAGCTGAGCATTGCCGAATACGACGCCGGCGACATAGACCGCCAGGAAGCCGGAGGTGTGCGCCAACGAGGCCACCGAGAACGTGAAGATCAGCAGGACGATGGCGGTGACGGCGTACAGGCCGGACGACGGCAGCGTGCCGCGACGCAACAGCTGTACGCCGACCCACGCGATGCTGAAGCCGATGATCGCGCCGACCACTAGTTCGTAGATGATCAGCAGCACGATCGCCCACCACGGATCGATCGATCGCGCCGGCACCGAGAGCACTGTGACCAGGATGACCACCGGCGCGTCGTTGAGCCCGGACTCAAGTTCCATGGTCGCGGTAATCCGCTGCGGCAGGCGCAGGCGGCGCAATACCGAAAACACGGCGGCGGCGTCCGTCGAGGAGACGATTGCGCCGATGACCAGTGCGACCTGCCACCCGAATCCGAGCACGACGACCAAGAACGTCGCCATGATCCCGACGCTGACAAAGACGCCTAACGTCGAGAGCAGGACGCTCTGGGTCAGCTGCGGACGCACCTCGTGCCACCTAGTGGTGAGCCCGCCCTCGCCGAGGATGATCGCCAGCGCGACGGTGCCGAGCGAGTTGGCGAGGTGGAAGTCCTCGAACTGCACGCCGAGGCCGGACTCTCCAACCAGTACGCCGATACCTAGATAAAGCAGCAGCGACGGCAGCCCGATCTGCGATGAGAACCGGATCGCGAGGATGGCTACGAGCAGCACCGACGTACTCACCAGCAGCGTCAGCGCAAGGACCATCACAAGCCAAATCCGACATCAACGCACGGCGGTCGTGCGTGCTTAACACAGTATTGACGATCGATCGGGCCGGCTCACCAGAAGGTAGTAGAGAGATGTCTGGGCATCCATTGCTATGGGCACGCCGTGCAACCGCTAGAATAAAGACGGTGTTGATGGGACGAGTAGCCCGATCAGCCGCCCCAACGAGCGAGCCAGCGACGGTGTGAGTCTGGCGGGTCGGCCGAGCGAAGATCACCCGGAACCGTCGGAAGAAACCGCGACGAGCGGGACTAGAACCGGCAAGGCCGCTTAAACGCGGTCGCTAACGAGCGGACCGCCGCGCATGCGTAGGTCAACGAGGGTGGTACCGCGGCCACACGTCGTCCCTCGATCGAAACGATCGATCGCAATAAGGACGCACACGATGAGCAAGCTGCAACCCCTCCCAGGACGAGTCGACCTGCCCGCCTTGGATCATGAGGTCCTTCAGCAGTGGGATTCAGAGGACGTCTTCGCCCGCTCCGTCGCTAAGAACGACGGCGGCAAGCCGTGGGTCTTCTACGAGGGACCGCCGACGGCCAACGGTATGCCCGGCGTCCATCACGTCGAGGCACGCGTCTTCAAGGATCTCTACCCACGGTTCCGCACCATGCGTGGCTACTCCGTTCCGCGCCGCGCCGGTTGGGACTGCCACGGTCTGCCGGTCGAGATCGCGGTCGAAAAGGAGCTCGGCTTCAACGGTAAGCCCGACATCGAGAAGTACGGCATCGGGCCGTTCAACGACAAGTGCCGCGAGTCCGTGCAGCGCAACGTCGGCGAGTTCACCGCGCTCACCAAGCGGATGGGTTACTGGACCGACATCGAACACGCCTACTGGACGATGAACCCGGACTATGTGCAGTCCGTCTGGTGGTCGCTCAAACAGATATTCGATGACGGGCTGCTCGTCAAGGATCACCGGATCACGCCGTACTGCCCGCGCTGCGGGACCGGGCTCTCCGACCACGAGGTGTCGCAGGGCTACGAGACGGTCGTCGACCCGTCGGTGTACGTGCGGCTGCCGCTGCTGACCGCGCCGAGCGAGATAGAGGACGCGGATCTGCTGGTGTGGACCACGACGCCGTGGACACTGGTCTCTAACACGGCCGTTGCGGTACACCCCGACGTGGAGTACGTCGTGGCGCGCGCGGCCGACTGGTCCGCCGACGTCCGGTCGGTCGTGGTCGCGAAGCCACTTCTAGCCGCCGTACTCGGTGAAGGCGCGACCGTATTGTCGTCGCTGCCGGGTCGTGACTTGGAGCGATCGACGTACCAACGCCCGTTCGAGCTCGTGCAGTGGCCGACCCGCGAGGACGGCAGCCGCGAAGACGGGCATTTCGTCGTACTGGCCGACTACGTCACCACCGAGGACGGCACCGGGCTGGTGCACCAGTCCCCCGCGTTCGGCGCCGAGGATTTGCAGGTGTGCCGCGCCTACGGGCTACCGGTGGTCAATCCGGTGCGCGCAGACGGCACCTTCGAGGCGGAGCTGCCGCTGGTCGGCGGTGTCTTTTTCAAGACCGCGGACAAGGCGCTTATGGCGGATCTTCGCGAGCGCGGGATCCTGTTCAAGGCGCTCGAGTACGAGCACCCCTACCCGCATTGCTGGCGTTGTCACACCGCGCTGCTCTACTATGCGCTGCCCTCCTGGTACATCCGCACGACCGAGCGCAAGTCCAACCTGCTGCGCGAGAACGACGCGACCGACTGGCATCCTGAGACGGTCAAGCACGGCCGGTACGGCGACTGGCTCAACAACAACATCGACTGGGCGCTGTCTCGAGATCGCTACTGGGGGACGCCGCTGCCGATCTGGATCAACGACCAGGACGAGAACAACCGGATCTGTGTCGGGTCGCTCAAGGAACTCTCCCAGTACGTCGGCCAGGACGTCACCGACGTCGATCCACACCGCCCCTACATCGACGACATCACCTTCGAGGTCCCCGGTACGCCGGGCGTGTTCCGCCGGGTACCGCAGGTCATCGACGCGTGGTATGACTCCGGCTCGATGCCGTTCGCGCAGCTGGGCTACCCGCATCGTGAGGGGTCGGTCTCGGAGTTCGAGCGCACCTACCCCGCCGACTACATTTGCGAGGCGATCGACCAGACCCGCGGCTGGTTCTACTCGCTGATGGCAGTCGGCACGATGGTCTTCGACAAATCGTCGTACAAGTCGGTGCTGTGCCTCGGGCACATCGTCGACCAGGACGGCCGCAAGATGAGCAAGCACCTGGGCAACATCGTCAAGCCGATCCCGCTGATGGAAAAGCACGGCGCGGATGGCCTGCGCTGGCTGATGCTCTGTGTCGGCAACCCGTCGGCGACCCGCCGCGTCGGTGACGAGCTGATCAGCGAGGTGGTGCGCAAGGTCCTACTGACCTACTGGAACACCGCCTCCTTCCTGAGCCTGTACGCCGACGCCAACGACGTCGACCTCGCCACCCTGGATGCGCCCGCGCCGGCGCAGCGCTCATCGTTGGACCGTTGGCTTCTGAGCGAACTGCACAGCACGATCGTCGAGGTGCAGGAGTCGCTGGAGGTCTTCGACTCGCCGCGCGCGGGACGCCGGATCACGACGTTTATCGACGACCTTTCCAACTGGTATGTCCGCCGTTCACGGCGTCGCTTCTGGGTCGGCGACCCGGCCGCGCTCGCCACCCTCACCGAGGCGATCACGTCGCTCACGCTTGTCATGGCACCGTTCGTACCATTCATCACCGACAAGGTCTGGCACACGATCGTGAAATCCGCTGACCCCAAAGCCGCGGACTCGGTCCACCTCGCGGATTGGCCGGTCGCCGACGAGTCTCTCATCGACCCGCAGCTGTCGGCCGATGTGGCACAGGTACGCCGATTGGTCGACCTGGGGCGCTCGGCCCGAACCGCGTCCAAGGTGCGCACCCGCCAGCCGCTGGCACGCGCGCTCGTCGGCGCGAGCGGCTTCGCGCGGCTCGGCGAGGAGCTGCGTAGCGAAGTCGCGGATGAGCTCAACGTGCTGTCACTCGAGTCGCTCACCGCGAGCGAGGGCGAACTGGTGACCGTCACGGCCAAGGCCAACTTCCGATCGCTCGGTAAAAAGCTCGGCAAACAGGTGCAAGACGCGGCCAAGCAGATCGCCGCGGCCGATCCAGCCGCCCTGGCCGCCGACGTACGCTCCGGCACCGCGACCGTGCAGATCGACGGCGCGCCGTTCACGTTGGACGACGAGGACGTCATCATCACCGAGACGCCGCAGGAAGGATGGGCGGTGCACACCGAGTCCGGTGAAAGTGTCGCCCTCGACCTAGCGTTGACCCCGGAACTCGAGGCCGCCGGCCGGGCGCGCGAAGCGGTGCGGCTGATCCAGGACGCCCGCAAGAACGCCGGACTCGAGGTCACCGACCGGATCACGCTGACCTGGCGCGCGGATGACGCCTCGGTGGCGGCCGCGCTGGTCGAGCACGAGGGTCGGATCGCCGACGAGGTGTTGGCGACCGGCGTTCAGCGCGGCGCGCTCGACCGCGACCCGGACGGCCAGGACGATCACCTCGCGGTGTGGGTCGAACGCCGCTGAGCTCACGCAAAAGGAGCGGTACCCGAGACCGGGTACCGCTCCTTTTGCGTGTGGATCTAGTTAGTTCTTCTCGTCTTCGGACTTGTCCGACGAGGCGGGCTTCTGCGCGTCGCTCGAGCCGACGAAACCGCTGACCTTCGTCGATCCGCCCTGGTCCTGCGCGCTGTGAGCGCCCGCACCGTCGCCAGCGATCCCGCCGGCAGGCTCCAGCGCCGGGAGATCCTCGATCTCCTTGAGCTGGCTGGACAGGTAGCCCTGGATGCGCGTGCGGTAGGCCGTCTCGAAGCTGTGCAACGACTCGATCCGCCGCTCGAGGCTGCTCTTGCGCTCCTCGAGAGCGCGCAGGATATCGGCCTTCTTCTGCTCGGCCGCCTGAGCGAGCTGCTCGGCCTTGGTCTGCGCGTCCTTCTCGGTCGCGGCCGCCTTGGACTGCGACTCCGCGAGCAGCGCTGCCGCCGACGTACGTGCCTCGGTCACGTGCTTCTCGGCTTCTGCCTTCGCATCGCCGATCCGCTTGCTGTGCTCTTCCTCGGCCTTTGTGCGCAGCGACTCCGCGTGCGTCTTCGCGTCGGACAGGTGCTTGTCCGCCTCACTCTTTGCCTCGCTGAGGTGCCGATCCGCGGTCTCAGTAGCCAACGCGAGAATTCGCGATGCCTTCTCGTGATCGCCCACCGGGCTCGATGCTGGCGCCGCCGGCGCAGGCTGCGCCGCCGCTGCCGCTGGGGCTTCTTGCTGCGCAGGTTCCTGCGGGGACGGCGCCTGGGGTGCGCCATTCTGCGTGTCGGCGCCGGGCTCTTCGTCGCGAGCATTCTGCGCGAGTGTCGCGTACTGCCCCGTCGCGGACGACGAGGAGTAGTTTTCACTGTCGTCGACGGCGTTGCTCTTGTGGAGTGCGGCGTACTGGCCGGTGCTGGAGGACGCAGACGAAGCCGCGGACCCGCCCGCGCGGGATTCGAGATCGGCTACCTGGTTGCGCAGGTCGGCGTTCTCCTCAATGAGGCGTGCGAGTTCGGCTTCGACGAGGTCAAGGAACGCATCCACTTCCTCGTCGTCGTAACCGCGCTTGCCAATAGGCGGTTTCTTAAACGCCACATTGTGCACGTCTGCGGGTGTCAACGGCATTACTTATATCCTTTTCGTAACGGGTAACTCGCCTGGCGCGCGCTCGGCACTAGCCGGTCACGCGCAGGAGAATGTAAACCACAATCACAAGAACCATAAACCCTAGGTCCAGGCTCACCCCACCTAAGGGCACGGGCTTGATGAGTTTACGCAACAACTTTAGCGGTGGATCGGTCACCGTATACACAGTTTCGACGCCCATTGCCGCTGCGCCTGACGGGCGCCAGCGCTTGGCGAACATTCGCACGTAGTCCAGGACCAGGCGACCCAATAGGAATACGAGGAACAAATAGAGCAGTGTGTGCACCACTGCCAGTACGACGTCCATCCCTCCATTGTCCATGGTTCGAGCGCGCGGCGGTGGCACCACACGTCGGGGGTGACTTCAAATACATCTCCGTCACATCACGCCGCACAGCAGCAGTTCCCAAGAGAGTCGAGATCGCGCACACTGATCAGATGACCGTCTATACCGAGCACGGCGAAAAGTGGGTGCGTGCTTACGTCGGTGAGACCGCCGTTGTCGACAGTCGCGCGCCGATGATCTTCAAAGAACCAGCGTTCCCGATCCCCTGGTATGCCTTCACGGGCGCCGACATCCGCCGCGATCTCCTACGTCCCGCGGTTGGCGCGCCGCCCACAGAGCCGTCTTTCTTCCTGCCTCGCGGGCCAGTCGCCCAATGGTTTGATCTTGAGATCGAGGGTCGTGTCGTCCCGCACGCGGCATGGATACGCGACGATCCGGCGCTGCGAGACCGCTATATCTTCAGCTGGCAGCCCGGTGTACTCGACCGTTGGATGGAGGAAGACGAAGAGGTCCGCGGTCACCCTCGTGATCCCCGCAAAAGAGTCGAGGCAATCGCGAGCAGCCGGCGGATCGAGATCTCGGCCAACGGGCGCGCTCTCGCCAGAAGCGCCAGGCCGGTCTTGTTGTTCGAGACCGACCTGCCGATACGTTTCTATCTGCCGCGCGAGGATGTCGATTTCGCGGCCTTGACCGCGAGCACGAACAGTAGCCACTGCCCGTACAAAGGCGACGCCGACCAATACTGGGACGCCGGCGAGTTGAGAAATGTCGCGTGGTCATATTCCGCGCCGTACCGAGCGGTAGGGAATATCGCGGGGATGGTGGCGTTTTACAACGAGATCGTGGATGTCACGATCGACGGCGTACCGCAGGCCCGGCCCGATTCGGTGTTCAGCGATCCGGCCAACCGTCCAAATTAGGAGCATCTATGCCCGACACTGCCAAGCGCATCCGGCTCGAGCCCAAGACCGCGCACCTCACGGTGCGTGTCGGCGACGTCGTCCTCGCCGACACGCAAAATCCGGTGCTGTTGCATGAGACCGGATGCCCGGTCCGCTACTACCTTCCCCGCGAGGACGTCAACTTCGACACGCTCACGCCCAACTCCAACCGCACACACTGCCCGTACAAAGGCGACGCGGACCAGTACTGGGACGCGGGCGACCTGCAGAACGTCGCCTGGGCGTATTCCGCGCCGTACGACGAGATCAGCGACATCACCGGCAACGTCGCGTTTTACAACGAGATCGTAGACATCACGATCGACGGCGTACCGCAAGAGCGTCCGTAGGTGCCGGCGGCTAAACCGCGAGTCCTGTACGTCACCGATCTGGGATACGACGCGAGAGGCCGCGTCTACCACGCGGAAGACATCGACCTCTCCGCGCGGCTGCGGCCAGACTTCACGATCGCCCTGTGCCACCCGCACGACGTCGAGACCCTCATGCCGGCCTTCGACGCCGTCGTCGTACGTAATAGCGGACCCGTCATGGGCTTCCAGCGCGAGTACGACGACTTCCGAGCGGCCGCAATCAGGTCCGGTGCGCTCATCTTCAACTCGCTCGACGGGCGCGGCGACATGGCGGGCAAACAGTACCTGCTCGATCTCACCGTCGCCGGCTATCGCGTCATCCCGACGATTGAGCGGGCCGCGGATCTCGACCGACTGCCGGAAGTCGCCGAGTACGTCGTCAAGCCGAAAGACGGCGCGGACTCGCACGGGCTCGAGTTCGTGACGCTGGAAGGACTCCAAGATGTCGCCGACGGCGTACTCATCCAGCCGCGTATCGACTTCGACTACGAAGTGTCGTTCTACTACGTGGACGACCACTTTCAGTACGCGCTCTACGCGCCGGATACCGAACACCGCTGGAAGTTGCAGCGCTACGAGCCCACGTCTGCCGACCTCAAGTTCGCGAGCCGGTTCGTCGAGTGGAACACGCTGACCCACGGCATTACTCGCGTTGATGCGTGTCGTGCACCGGACGGATCGCTCTTACTGGTCGAGCTCGAAGACCTCAATCCGTATTTGTCTCTGGAGGTCTTGGACCCGCAGACCCGGGATGACTTCGTAGCGGCGATGGGTACGTCGCTCCGCTCTCTGCTCGCCAGCGGCCAGTAGGCCAGCGGCATTTGCGGCTCTGGCCGTTTCGGGTGCGGGCTGGCTACAGTGACCGCATGGATCTGGTCGAATTCACGCCTACTGCCGATCAATACGCATATACCTTCGGCGGCGTCCGGCCCATCATGAGAGTCAAGCCCGGCACCGCGCTACGGCTGTGGTCGGACGACGCGTTCGGCGGCAAGCTGCGCTCGGTGGATGACGTCTCAAGTGACAAAGTCGACCTGCGTTACGTCAATCCGCAGACCGGTCCGTTCTGGGTGGAGGGCGCCGAGCCGGGTGACACTCTCGCGCTGCATGTGGTCGCGCTCGAACCGGCCCGCGACTGGGGCGCGTCGGCAGCAATGCCGTTCTTCGGCGGGCTGACCAGCACCGACCGGTTCGCGACGCTGCAGGATCATCTGCCTGACACCACGTGGATTTACGAGGTCGACCGGTCTCGCGGCACGGTCGGGTTCGCCGCACGACACAGCGATCACCAGATCGAGCTCCCCCTTGCGCCGATGCTCGGCACAGTCGGAGTCGCACCTGCGGGCGGCGAGGCGCGCAGCTCGCTCGTGCCCGACCGGTTCGGCGGCAACATGGATACGCCGGAGCTGCGGGCCGGGGTCACCATCTTCCTCGGCGTCAACGTGGAGGGCGCCCTGTTTTCGATCGGCGATGGACACTACCGGCAGGGCGAGGGCGAGTCATGCGGTACGGCGGTGGAAGGCGCGATGACGACGACGCTGATCGTCGAGCTGATCAAAGGCGGCGGACCCGGCTGGCCACGGATCGAGTCAGATACGCACGTCATGACCATCGGCTCGAGCCGGCCGATGGAGGACTCCTGGCGGATCGCCAACGTCGACCTCGTGCACTGGGTCTCAGAGCTGACCGGATTACACACCATGGACTCGTACCAACTGTGCTCGCAGATCACCGAGGCGCCGATCGCAAACGTGGTTGACGCCAACTACAGCGTCGCGGCCAAGGTAGCCAAGGATCTGCTCCCCCGCGCGACTGCACCGTACGGCGGCCTGCACGAGGACCTGCGCACGAGAGGCGCCACGTTAGGCATTTAAGCCGAGAAAGCAGCTCTGCAACGCTCTACAACGAAAGACGGGGAATCTCATGGATCTGCAGCTCACTGGCGCGAAGGTATTGGTCAGTGGAGGCACGCGAGGAATCGGGCGGGCGATCGTCGAGGCATTCCTCGACGAGGGCGCGGTCGTCGGATTCTGCGCTCGCACCGCCGCGGAGGTAGCGGCGACCGAGACCGACTTGGAGTCCCGCGGCAACGTGACCGGAACGGTTGTCGACGTCGGCGACGAGGCCGCGTTGACGGACTGGGTGAATGCGTCTGCGGAGAAGTTCGGCGGGCTCGACGCGGTTGTTGCGAGCGTCAGCGCGCTCGCGATTCCCGACATTCCGGAGAACTGGGTTACGAGCATCAACGTCGACCTCATGCACACCGTCCGGATGGCGACGGCCGCGTTGCCGCACCTCGAACAGAGCGACAATCCTTCTATTACGGCGATTTCGAGCGTGTCTGGGCGCGAGTCCGATTTTGCGTCTGGCCCCTACGGTACGGCGAAGACCGCGATCGTCGGATACATCCACGGGCTGGCGTTGCAGCTGGCGGAGAAGGGAATTCGCGCCAACACCGTCTCCCCCGGCAACACGTATTTCGAGGGCGGCGTGTGGTCCAACATCGAAACCGGCGACCCCGGTCTGTTCTCGACGGCGATGGAACTCAACCCGACAGGCAAGATGGGCACGCCTGCGCAGGTCGCCGCGCCTGTCGTATTTCTCGCCAGCCGCGTGTCCAGCAGGATCAGCGGCACCAACCTCGTCGTTGACGGTGCGCTTACTCGCGGAATTCAGCTGTAGATCGGAACTACTGCGTCGCGCTGGCGAGCGTCGCAATACCAAACGCGGCTAGTACGCCGGCGCTGGTCCGTTCCAGAGCTTTGGTCACCTTTGGCCGGCGTAGCCATGCCACGGCCCGGTTGGCCACGAGTGACAGTGCCACGAGATACAGCGCCGCGCACAACGCGCTAATCGCGCCAAGCAACATAGTGGACATGAAGTGTGCGTGTCCGGCCGGCAGAAACTGCGGCACGACTGCGATGAAAAAGAGTCCGACCTTCGGGTTGAGCGACGTAGACATGAAACCCGCACCGAGCGCCGGGAAAAGCGAACGACGCTCCACCGCCATGACGTCCTTGGCGAGGCCACCCGCTCTGCGCAAGCGGATCAATGCCACGACTCCGAGATACAACAAGTAGATCCCACCGGCGATCTTGACGATCCGGTACGCCGTAGCGGACTGTTCCATCAGGGCGGCGAGACCGAGTCCGATCGCTGCCGCCCACAGCAGGTAACCCATGCTGGAGCCGATGCCGGCCGCGATACCGGCTCGCACATCACGCAACGCATACCGCAAGATCAGAAACGTGTCCGGTCCTGGAGTGATGTTGAGCAGCAGACACAGCAGGACGAAGCTCAGTAAGGCGTTCCAAGTCACTCACTAAGTCTGCGGGTCGGGCGTGCTCCTTGGCAATCGGTGAGACGGTGATCCTGCCAACCCGTCGCGCATCGGTACCCCTCGCTGCATCGACACCACACGGGGAATCTGGAATCCACGAGATCTCAACGCGACCTTGTCGATCCTCAGTTCGCCAGATGGACCGTCTGATGCCAGATGCATGGCGCAACAATCGTGCTCCCTGCCAATCCTCGCGAACGACCCGATCGTGAACGTCTGCAAGCACGGTTCGACCTCTTCCGCACTATTTAACTCATTAACGGACGCGCCCACCGTCGGCGAGTCCGTGCCTCACGCTGGTCTGCTCCCGGGTTGGGTGACGGCGCGCCGGCATCACGGCGGTATCCTCCTGGGTTTCGGCGTGGTCGAGACGAGCCGCAAAGCACTGCTGTGTAGGAGAACAATGGGCATTCGCGGTCGGCGGAAAGTGTCGGTGCGTCGGGCTAGCGTCGAGGCCAGAAGACCCATCCACCGTGGTGTCGAGAACCGGTGCCGCGGCAATCCGAACAGGAGCCACCCATGCCTACCGGACCCGAGTACGCCGCACCCGAACGGTCCACCGAGCCCAGCCAGCCCGACGCGGTCGTCGAAGCTGACCCGAATGACCGGCTGCGTGATGCCGTCGATGCCGTCACCGGCCACACCGAACCCGACCATGACCACGACCACGGGGACGACCGCGACCACGGGGACGAGGGTGACCAGGATGAGCGGAGGTCGCTACCGACGTTCCTGACTCCTATCGAGGACCCTGAAGCGACCTACGACTACGCCCTCGCCGCGAAAATCACCGCCGGCGCGCACATCATGGCGACCACGACCGCGCAATGGATCCGGTTGATCGCCGAGTTCGACGAACGCGGCGGCGCGTTATCGTATTTCGGTATCAACAGCACCGCGCATTTCTTATCCGTGTACTGCAGCACCGGGACCAGTACCGCCCGAGAACACGTCCGCGTCGCGCGGTCCCTGGCGCTGATGCCACTCCTCGGCGCGGCATTCGACGCCGGCCGCCTGTCCTACTCCAAAGTGCGTGAATGCGCCCGGATCGCCGGGCAAGTCGACGAACGGGTCCTGTTGGAATACGCCGAAGCGCTGTCCGCGGCCCAACTGGAGGCGAGTATCCGCACGTTTCGCCGGACCCGCCGCGACCGCCTACAGGCAGAACAACTCCGCACCGCGTCCTGGTCGACCAGTCACGACGGCACGATCACGCTACGCGCGGTACTGCCGGCCGAGGACGGCGCGCGCGTGGTCGCGGCACTGGAGAAAGCCCTGGACTACCTGAACAGTCCCACCCACGCCGCGGACGTGCGCGGCGAACAGGCCAGGCAGAACCCTCCCACGGGAGCACCCGACGGTGCCGCGGACGATCGGTGCGCTCCGGCCGGAACACCGAGCACAACCGACCCCGAGTCGCAGACACGGTCCGAGTCGGAATCGGACTCGGATACGCGGTCGGAGCCGTTGGCGTTCACTCGCGCGGATGCGTTATTAGAAGTCGCCGCGTCCTACCTCGATCACGCGCCGCGTGATCATTCCGGCGCCGACCGCGACCTGGTCGTGGTCCACGTCGGCGCATCGGTGCTCGCGACACCATTACCGACCAGCCCCGACTCCCACGCTCCCACCGGAGCGCAACCCGACCAGAGTGTTCCCGCCGGAGCGGAACCCGACGATAGTGTTCCCGCCGGAGCGGAACCCGACGATAGTGTTCCCGCCGGAGCGTTATCGGACTCCAACGCTCCCGCCGGAGCGCTACCGGGTAGTGCGTTGCAAGTCACTGATCCGCAGGTATGCGCCATCGGCGGGGTCGGGTCGGTCAGTCCCGCGACCGCGCAACGACTCGCGTGTGACGCGATGATCCAGACCATCACCTA
>NZ_PVUE01000026.1 GCF_003003235.1 Antricoccus suffuscus | reverse complement strand
CTCGGCGACCTGCCCCTCCCCCACGCACGCGCGCTGGATCTCGCCCTCGACGCGCTGGCCGACACCGCCGACGCCGATGATCCGCGTACCCACGCCCAACGCCGTATCGACGCGCTGCTGGCCTGCGTCCTAGGACCCGCGGTATTCCACACCCACCCCGCCAAAACCACGAACCACCGAACCGACGGCGACAGCGGTCGCGGTCGCGGTCAGGACAATGAACCCGGCGACACCAGCCAGCACCGCGACGACAGTGACGCGCCGGCGTGGCCGGCACCGCGAGACGAAGACGAACCGGTACCGGACTACGGCCACGGACAACCCGACGACCGCGATAACGACACCGTGGCGCCAACGGGAAACAACAACAACACCACCGGTAGCGACGAGGCCGAGACCAAGGGCGAGCACGTGGTGGATCTCGACGCGGACGAACAGAACCCCTACCGCGCACTACCACTACCGGTATTCGGCGACCGGGACGAACCCCAACCCGATCCGCACGCCCCCGACAACGACGACGCGGACCCCCTCACCCGCGCCCTATGGGACCCCGACGACCGTGGCGTGTTCGCGTTGATCGACCCGGCACAGGCTGAACGGGTCACCGAGCTCTGGGACCTGATCCGGCAACTCGCCGCCCACATCAACCTCACCATCCCCACCCCACCAGAGGTGCATTTGGATGTCACGATCCCGGTCGACCTCCTCGCCGGCAGCGACCACGCCACCGATCCCGACACCAGCACCACCAGCCCCGACGCAAACAGAAGCCACGCACGCGACGACGGGAGCAGTCTGCCTCCAGACACCGACAGCCCACCCGACCGGTCAGATCCCGGGGACACCAGCACCAACGACGTCCGAAACAGCAGCGGCAGCGATACGTCCTGCCCACACACCGGAACGACCCGGCGGCGCGCCGGTGACCTCATCGATGAACGACACACCGCGATCATCGACGGCATCGGGCCGGTCGACCCCGACCTCGCCCGCCACCTCGCCGCCGACGCCCGCTGGCGCCGGGTCCTTCACGACCCAGTCACCGGCATCGTCTACGACGTCGGGAAAACCCGCTACCGCCCACCAGCAGACATGCGCCGCCGCGTCATCACCCGGGACGTGACGTGCCGCTTCCCCGGCTGCACCCGCACAGCCGCATACTGCCACCTCGACCACGTCATCGAATACCCGAACGGGCCCACCGCCGACACGAACCTGATCGCGCTATGCGAACTCCACCACCGCGTGAAACACCAAACCGGATGGCAACTAGTCCTCCACGACGACGCCAGTATCGACTGGACCAGCCCCACCGGCCGCCGCTACACCACCCACCCGCCAGGACGTAAAACACCACCCCGCCGCCGCAAGCGCAACAAGAAGAGAACCGCCGCCTGATCCGTGCAGGTCCGCGTCCCGTGCTCACCCGACTAGCGGATGAGTAACTAAAGGATTTAGATCCGCGTCAATTGGCTAGGCACGGGCGAGCGAGGTACCGCTCGACTGCAGGTCGGCGCACGCCTCGACGACGCGCTCAGACATCGCCTGTTCGGCCGACTTCATGTAGGAACGCGGATCGTAGAACTTCTTGTTACCCACCTCGCCGTCGATCTTGAGTACGCCGTCGTAGTTGGTGAACATGTGCGAGACGATCGGCCGCGTGAACGCATACTGGGTGTCCGTGTCGACGTTCATCTTGACGACGCCGTACGACAGGGCTTCCTTGATCTCCTCGGGCGCGGAGCCAGATCCGCCGTGGAAGACCAGGGAGAACGGCTGCGATCCCGCGGCCAGGCCGAGCTTTTCGGAGACGGTGTCTTGGCCCATCTTCAGTACGTCGGGGCGCAGCTTGACGTTGCCCGGCTTGTAGACGCCGTGCACGTTGCCAAAGGTCGCAGCAAGCAGGTAGTAGCCGTGCTCGCCGGTGCCGAGCGCCGCGGCAGTCTTGAGGAAGTCCTCGGCCGTCGTGTAGAGCTTGTCGTTGATCTCGTTGGCGACGCCGTCCTCCTCGCCGCCGACCACGCCGATCTCCACTTCGAGCACGATGTTGGCCTTCGCGCACTCGGGCAGCAGCTGCTTGGCGATGTCCAGGTTTTCGTCGATGGGTACGGCGGAGCCGTCCCACATGTGTGACTGGAACAAGGGGTTCTTGCCGGCGGCGACCCGATCTTGCGAAATCTTGATCAGCGGCCGCACATACGTGTCGAGCTTGTCCTTCGGGCAATGGTCCGTATGCAGTGCGATGTGTACGTCGTACTTATCGGCGATGACGTGCGCGAACTCGGCCAGGGCGCTCGCGCCGGTCACCATGTCTTTGACATTGAGGCCGGACGCGAACTCGGCGCCACCGGTCGAAACCTGAATGATTCCGTCAGAACCAGCGTCCGCGAATCCCTTGATGGCGGCGTTGACCGTCTCCGACGAGGTGATGTTGATGGCCGGGTAGGCGAAACCCTGCTTCTTCGCGCGATCGAGCATCTGCGCATAAACTTCCGGCGTTGCGATAGGCATTTAAGGGCTCCTAGTACGACGTCATTGTCTTCGCGGTGTGGCTGGTGCGGCCCAAGTATCCCGCATCGACAAACCGTCAGGGCAGCCACCTCGCCGTTCTGCCTAGCCGATCAGCGTCGACGGCAGCTCGAGCTCGGCCACCAGGTCGTCACGTTCGGGTACGACGATCGGCCGCGCCTGGCAGGTGCTCGGCCGGCGGTGCTCGGCGTACGGGTCGACGTATGGCGCCAGTGCCTCACCGATCGAGTCAACAGCGGCCTGCCGCAACGCCTTTCGGCTGCCGATCGGACGCACTTGCGTCGGCATGATGAGCGGTCGAATCGACACTCGCACGGTCATCTCGCGTTGCCCGAGGACGCTGCGGATCGAGTCCCACAGCGACATATCACCGATGAACGACGCTGCCGTGGTCAACTTCGCGTCCCGGTCCAGGAAGCTCAAGGCGACCGGCCGGACCGGCGTGCCGGTGTCCGCGGCCGCCTGGAACATCGCCGATCGGAAGTCCCCCAGTCCTCGCCCACACGTCGTCGTACCCTCCGGGAAGGTCGCGACGAGCGCACCCCCGCGCAATGCATGACCGGCGACGACACGGGTCCGCGCGACGTCGTCGTACGAGGTGCGGTCGAGAAAGATCGTGCCCAACTTCGCCGCTATGGCGCCAATCAGCGGCCAATGCTCGACCTCGGCCTTAGAAATCATCGTGACCGACTGCAGTGAGCCAAGCACGATCACGTCGAGCCACGACACGTGGTTCGCGACGACAAGTACCGGCGTACCCGGCGCGGCGAAGGTGGTGCGTGGCCCGTCGACCGCCACCTTGACCCGGCAGGTCTTCAGCAAGGTCTTGTACAGATGGCGCATATATGTGGAAACTAGTCGGCGCGTCACCGGAATGACGCGCGCCAGGGCCAACAACGCGAAGATGACCATCGCACCGATGAGCACCCGCGAGACGAGGGCCGCGAGCCTTACCCAGACCGCAAACGCCGCGACCTCGTGTCGTTTCGTCGTACCCTGACGAGCACACAGATCCGGACAGGTTGTCACCGAGATCGCCATTACGCCGCCTGAAGGAAGCGGCGCGCAATGCGCCGGTCGATACGCTCCATGTCGAGCAAGATGTACAGGTCCGCCGTACCGAAGTCGAAGTCGATCGCGGGACCTCCGCACACCCACGCACCGAGTCGCAGGTAGGCCCGCAACAGTGGTGGCACCGTTGGCCGCGCCACGTCCGCCCGCTCAGCGTAGTTCCACGGCTGGAGTGGAAGTACCGAAAAGCCGCGGGGCGGTGGACTGTTTGACATTGACTGACGTACGACGGAGGCCGCGTTGTCGAGCCCGTCGCGCAGCGGAATCGAGGCGCATCCACCGAGATAGCGGTGGCCAGACAGAAGCATGTAGCGCGCTAATCCGCTCCACAGCAGACCGATGACGGCGCCGTTGCGGTGCGCCGGGTCGACGCACGAACGCCCCACCTCGACCAAAGATCCGGCGATAGAGGCGAGCTCGGAAAGGTCGAACTCTCCGGCAGAGTAGCTGCGACCCAACTGCATCGCAACGCGCGGAGGAAGGATCCGGTAGGAACCGACAACCTCACCGGTCGTGTCGTCGCGGACCATCAAGTGGTCGCAGTGCGCGTCCCACTCGTCGAGGTCACGGCCGGCGTTGTTTGGCAGGTGTGCGCCCATCTCGTCGGCGAAAACACGATAGCGAAGGCGCAACGCCAACTCGGCCTGCGGGCCGGGCGGGACTATCTGTAGCGAATAGGTCGTGGACTCGGTCTGGGCTGTCTGCGTTGCAGGACGCGAAGTAACCATGTCTCACTAGGTAACAAGGCGACCAACGCGGTACGGCGTCATCCACGTTGCGGCCACATGTCGACCCGATGAATCATGGCCAACTCAGCCTTGTTCAGTTATGACACCGTCTCCTCGGACAGCAGGTAGGCGTGATGCGACGAGGTCAGACGACGTATCGCATAAGGCAGATCGTCTTCGAGGAGAAGCCATTCGATAGTCGCGGCCGCGGTGCGTAAGGGAATAGTCACGAGCATCCGGTGGTCGTGATGACGACTCCCCTCGCGGCGGGCGCGGGAAACGAGCACTCTTTCAACAGGTACCGGCAGTCCATTTTGGCGAACAAGACCGGGAATTACCTTGGCCGAACCGCCGAACCGATGAGAGTTCAGTCCGGAAAATTTGCCGTCGAGAACCCGCATCTGGCTGAAGATACTTCCCGACAGGCGCAACTCCGAGTCGTCTATCCAGTGTTGTGGTCCAACGACACTTCCAACAGTGGGCGCATCTTGCAACTCTAAGAGGAACTCGTTGTCCATCTTGGTTCCTTCCTCAAGTACCTGGCTCAAGTGTGCGCCTTGAGCAGGTTTCTTGTCACGTAAGCGATCGCGCACCAAAACGCAGTACTCACGGCCATGTAATCGAGGTGAGGAAATGGAACTGACGGGCTACGGCGTGAAGAGCTTGCCCGGGTTGAGGATCCCTTGCGGGTCGAGCGCGTTCTTGATCGTCCGATGCACACGCAGACCGATGGGGCCGATCTCCTTGGCAAGGAAGTCGATCTTGATGCTCCCGATGCCGTGCTCACCGGTCACCGTCCCGCCCATCGACAGCCCGAGGTCGAGAATCCTGCCAAACGCGTCACGGGCCCGGACCATCTCGTCTTCATCTGCGGGATCGACGCAGATAGTCGGATGCATGTTGCCGTCACCCGCGTGCCCGCACGTACCGATCGTCGTGTCGGTGTCGGCGGCGATTTGTTCGCAGCCGCCGAGGAAGTTGGCCATCTGGGAACGGGGTACGGCGACGTCGTCGACCAACGAGCTGCCCTTGAGCGCTTCCAGCGCGGGCAGTGCCTGTCGCCGCGCGAAGAGCAGCATGTTGCCCTCTTCGAGGTCGTTAGTGCGGTGGATTTCGTTGGCGCCGGCTTCCTTGCACGCCAGCTCGAGTCCGTCCATCTCCATGTCCGCTCGCGCGCCGCCGCTGTCTGACTGCGCCAGCAGAAGCGCCTCGGCATTTTGGTCGAGGCCGAGCTTGTGCATCTTATCGACCGCGCGAATCGTCGTACGATCCATAATCTCCAACAGCGACGGCACCAAGGATGCGCCGATCACTTTCTGCACCGCCTCGCCCGCGTCGTAGACCGAGCCGAAGGTCGCGACCAGGGTGCACGGCGCCTGCGGCAGCGGTTTGAGACTGACCGTCGCCTCAGTGATCACGCCCAGCGTGCCTTCAGACCCGACAAACACGCGGGCCAGGTCGTAGCCGGCGACGCCCTTGACGGTACGACGCCCAGTCCGCAGGACCTCCCCGTCGGCTAGCACGACCTCCAGACCCATGACGAAGTCAGTGGTCACGCCGTACTTCACGCAACAGAGCCCGCCCGCGTTGGTCGAGAGGTTTCCACCGATCGTGCACCAGTCGTACGACGAGGGGTCCGGCGGATAGAACAACCCATGCGGTTCGAGGGCCTTGCGAAAGTCGAGATTGACCACGCCCGGCTGCAGTCTGGCATAGCGATCGACCGTATTGATCTCAAGGATTTCGTTCATCGACGCGAGCGACAGCACGATCGAGTCCGTCGTCGCATTGGACGAACCTGCCAGGCCACTCCCGGCACCGCGCGGATGGACCGGTACGCCGTACTTCGAGGCGATCTTCATAACGGTGCTGACGTCGGCGGTGTCCCGCGCACGTACGACGACCGCGGGAATTTCGCTGGACGCGAGCATTGCCATGTCCCGCGAGTAGCTCACGGTGATGTCGGGATCGGTCGCCAAGATCGACGCGGGCAGGGCACTGGACAACTCGGCCACGGCCGAGGCGATATCGAACGTCATCTTTCGACTGTAACCGCGCGCCCGCGACGCAGTTCCCGTTACCCGCGCCGTCGGGCGCTGTGATCACCGGCTCAAGGCGTTTCGGCTACGCTCGCTCGCTCGCTGCGCTCAACGACTGCAGTTCAATCGGGCCGAGGCTGACGGCGGACTTACACTTCTGCGCGAGGCTGTCGTCGGGGATTTTCAGTTTCAGGCCGAAGAAGCTGCACGCACATGTCTTGGGGCATTCAGCGAGGTTGTCGCGTTCGATATACACCGCTACCGCCAGCGCCAGCACCAACGCGATCGTGATCACCTTGGAGACGATTTTCCGGACGATGAACAGCGCGGCGACCGCGAGCAACACCAACACACCAATGATGATCACGCTCACCGTCTGCACGGTGCTGACATCGAAGGTCGCGGCGAGCGGGTTCGAAACGGTTGCGATCGGCATCGCCCCAGATTACTGGCCCGGCTGGCCGAACTGTGGAGGCTGCCCACCGCCCGGGTTTTGTCCTGGATTCGGTACCGGCGGCTGACCGTACGGCTGCTGGCCATAGGGCTGCTGCTGCGGGGCAGGCTGCTGGGCCGGCATCGGCTGGCTCTGCGGGAACTGCTGCTGCGGCGCGCCGAAAGCGGGCGGCGCCTGCGGTGCTTGCTGGATCGACTGCGGCACGAACGGCTGGTTGCCCTGCTGCGTGTAGGTGCTCTGGTCCGACGGGCCGGCGCCGGTCAGCGAGGAGAAGTCGGCGCGTACGGCGTCCCGCGCGGCTGGCTCGTCCAGCTCGAAATACTGCTCCTTCTCAAACTTGAAAGCACCCGCGATCAGGTTCGAGGGGAACGCTTCAATCCGGGTGTTGAGCGCGCGGACATTGCCGTTGTAGAAGCGGCGACCGGCGGCGATGCGGTCCTCGGTATCGGTCATCTCATTTTGCAGACCGAGGAAGTTCTGGTCCGACTTCAAGGTCGGGTAGTTCTCGGCGACCGCGAACAGCCGCCCCAGGGCACCGCTGAGGTTCTTTTCGGCACCTGCCTGCTCGGCAGCGTGGATGCCCTGCTGCGAGCGCACCTGCTGCGCCTGGGCGCGGGCCTGTACGACCGACTCGAAGACCTGGCGCTCGTGCGTCGCGAAGGCCTTCACCGTCTCGATCAAGTTGGGGATGAGGTCATAGCGACGCTTGAGCTCGACGTCGATCTGTCGCCACGACTCGGTCACCAGATTTCGCTGGGTCACAAAGCGGTTGTAGCTCACGATCAGCGAGACAACCACCAGCACGACAATGATGCCGATGATCAGCAGGACAATTCCGATGGCACTCATTAAGGGCTCCTCGCACCTGTCCCCGCAGAACGTCCGCAGGCAGTCAGGTCAATTGATCAGTGTCAGTCAAATCGGGACTTCAGATTTCGACGCGCACGCGTGTCGAGATCAACGGTATCCCACGCAGTTAGTCGCCGCCGCACAACGAACGGTTCCAGCGGTAACAAAAGACGTCCTAGCCGATGTCGAGCTCTTCGAGACGGAACACCGCGCTGAGGCCGAGTCCGGTCATCTCGATCGACTCATGCGCGCCGCGGTCGACGATCAGGCCGACGCCGACGACGTCCGCGCCAGCCTCCCGGAGGGCATCGACGGCCTGCAGCACCGAGTTGCCGGTCGTCGAGGTGTCATCTACCGCGAGTACTTTGCGTCCTTCTACGCCGGGGCCCTCGATCTGGCGCTGCATCCCGTGCGCCTTCTTTTCCTTGCGTACGACGCACGCGTCGAGGGCACGCCCCTGCGCGGCCGCGGCGTGCATCATTGCGGTGGCCACCGGGTCGGCACCGAGCGTGAGTCCGCCGACTACGTCGAAATCGAGGTGTTTGGTGACCTCGAGCATGACGCGGCCTACCAGCGGACCACCCTCGTGGTGGAGGGTGATCCGCCGTAGATCGACATATCGATCGGCCTTCTGCCCACTCGACAGGGTCACGTCGCCACGGACCACCGCGATCTGGTTGACGAGTTCGAGGAGCCGGGCACGATCGGTCATAGCTACTACTTCCCTGAGAGGTCTTCCAGCGCTTGCTTCGAACCCGCGTTGAGCTCGATCGGGCCGGTTTTCGTTGCGGTCTTGGGGTCGAACTCGTTAGCCGCGGGGTGAACTTTAGCCAAGTCCGATTTCTTCTCCATGATCAGCTTAGTAATCGCGCACGCGTTGTTGTCGGCGAAGTCGCCGCGGACCACCAGCACATTGGGTACGACGACGGTCTTGACGTCGCTGGCCAGGCCGTAGGTGTCGGCCGGGATCGTGCCCTGGTCGTAGACGTCATTGACCTTCTTCAGTTTCGGCAGCAACGGCGTGATGTCAAGGAACTCGACCTCATCCTTCTTCGACGTAAACAGGTCGGTCAGCGCCGGCGTCGGCAGCCCGCCGGACCAGACGAACCCGTCGATCGAGCCGTCTTTCATCGAGTCGACGGTCTTGCCCAGATCGAGCCGCTGGGCGTTGAGGTCGGAGTCGATGTTGAGACCAGCCGCCTCGATCAGTCTGGTCGCGATGACCTCCGTACCGGACTTCGGCGAGCCGGTCGAGATCGTCTTGCCCTTCATGTCCGCAACGGATTTGATGCCGGCGTCCTTGCGTACGACGACCTGCGTGTAATTGGCGTAGATCCGTCCGAGCGACTGGATGTCCTGCTTTTGGCCTTCGAAGGCGCCCTTGCCATTGACCGCATCGGCCGCCGTGTCGGCCAGGGAGAACGCGATATCGAACTGCTTGGTACCCAGTTGCTGGATGTTCTGCACCGACGCGCCCGTCTCGGCCGCGGTGGCCTTGACCTTGCCGCCGGAGTTGTCGTTGATCAGGTTGGCGATGCCGCCGCCCATGACGTAGTAGACGCCGGTCGAGTTGCCGGTCGCGATCGTGTACTGCGCCTGCGTGAAGTCGCAGGTGACCGATCCGTCGGCCTTCTTGGCGGACTCTTTCGCTTCTTGCTTGCCACCACATGCGCTAAGCGTGAGACCACATGCGGCGACAAGGGCAAGCGCCGCAACCGTACGGCGCTTGCGTAGGGGATTCATAGATTTGTGTAGGGATTTCATAGAGTGGCCTCCAAGCCAGATGTATTCGTCTTCGTGCGGATGAAGTTGAGCGCGACGGCGACGACGAGGAACGCCATGCCGATCCCGATCGACAGTGGCTGCAGGTAGAGCAGTAGAAGCGCGCCGGGCACGCACAGCAGCCGTTCGTACCAGGTCGCTGCGTCGAAGATCCAGCCGCCGGTGATGGCGGCGAGCGCGGCGACGGCGATGATCGACACGGCCGTGGTCCAGACGATGCTGATGAAGTTGCCTTGCATCAGCAGGTGCGAGCCGTTGTCGGTGATGACGAAGGCTAATGGCGCGAGGAATGCAGGCAGCGTGTATTTCCACGTCTGCCACATTGTCTTGATCGCGTTTCCTCCGGTAATCGCCGACGACGCGACCGCGGCCAGGGCTGTAGGCGGCGACACCTCGGACAGGACCGCGTAGTAGAAGATGAACATCGCCGTCTCCGGACCGCTGACGCCCAGCGTCTGTAGCGCCGGCCCGAAGATGACCCAGGAGATGATGAAAGACGCGGTGACCGGGACCGCCAGCCCGAGTATCGTCACCGCGACGGCCGCGAAGATCGCGGTCAGGATGAGTACCCCGGTCGGGTCCTCGGTGATCCCCTTCGCGGCCTTGACCAGAATATTGCCGAGGGTCAGGCCAAGGCCGGTCTTCGCGATGACCGACGTGATGATGCCGGCCGCGGCACACACGGCCGCGACCGGAAGCACGGAGCGGATTCCACTGGATAACGCGTGGTAGAGGTCGCCTAGGTACGCCACTAATGCCGCGCTCGCGCTGGCCCGTTCGGGGGCCGGTACGCCGGTCTCCTCCGGTTTGGCGAAGTCTGGGTCAAGCGGGTCTCCGCGCGAGATGAGCCGTTCGATCAGGCCAAACGCCGCCGCGACAACGCTCGCGTAAACAACCGCCTTGAACGGCGGGATATCCAACGCGAGGAACACGACGATCACAATCAGCGACAAGAAGTGGTAGCCGAAGCGGCCGATCAGCTTCAGCGCGCTGCGCTCAGGCAGGTCGACCGACTTCGCGCCGAACTTCCGGGCATCGATCTCGACGGCGAGGATGATGCCGACGTAGTACAAGATCGTCGGGATGGTCGCCCACAACAGCACCGTGAGGTACGACGTCTGCAGAAACTCCGCGATGATGAACGCGGCCGCGCCCAGCGTCGGCGGCGACAGGATCGCGCCGATGCCCGCTGCGGCGAGCAGCCCGCCCGCGGCTTCCTTCGGGTAGCCGGCCCGCTTCAGGATCGGCCATGCGACCGCACCGAGGCTGACCGCGGTCGCCGTACCGGAGCCGGAGACCGTGCCCAGCAGAAAGCCGGACAGCGTCACGGTCCGGCCGGGAGCGGTCTTGGACCTGCGGAACGCGGCGAAGCTGACGTCGATGAAGAACCGACCGGCGCCCGTGGCGTCGAGAACTGCGCCGTAGATCGTAAAAAGCACGATGTACGTCGCGCACACATCGAGCGGGGTGCCGTAGAAACCCGACGCATCGTTGTAAAAGCCGTTGATGATCTGATCGAAATCGACCCCGGCGTGGCTGATTGCCCACGTCTGCGGCATCAATCCGCCGTAGTAGGCGTAGGCGAAGAACGCGATACACACCAACGGCATGATCATCCCGGTGGTGCGGCGTACGGCCTCGAGAATCAGCAGCGTCAACAGCGTGCCCATGACGATGTCGAGCGGCGTCAGCAGCCCTTGCCTGTCCAAGAACGCGTCGAATCCTCCCCCGCCTTTGCCGATTGAAATCGGCAGCACGGGATAGATGCAGACGATGAACGAGACCACGGCCAGGGTCCAGTCGAGGACCGAGGGGTTGTCATTCTTGCGCGCCTTTGTGGTCGACGGTTTGCGCGAGCCGGTCCGGTAGCAGACGAAGACGAACGGCAGGATCAGCGCCAGGAAGATGATGAGGAAGTACTGATTGCCCTTACTCTGCGGGTAGAAAACTTGGTAAAGCACAAACAGCGAGACCGCGAATGTCAGCGCGACAATGACCTTGTTGAGTTTCGCGGTGAGCTGGCGTTGGGGACGCTCCTCGTCGTACTCCGCGATGAGCGCATCGACATCCGGCCGGGCCTGGGCGACCGTCTGGTTGGTGTCGTTTTCTGTTTCGGGGGGATCTTGCTCGGCAGTCGGGGGAGAATGCATTGCCAAAACTTAAGGCACCGCACACCGTCGTAACACCCCAACGGGGTCATCCTGACCGATCGTTACCGAGCCTCAACCTGCAGGTATGTGGTTCGCGTGTCCTGTCGCCGCGGGTTAGGCCGGCGGGAAGAGCACGGTGTCGGTGAGGTAGATCGTCGCGCGGGCGGTTGTAATCGCGCCGCACACGACGGTCGCTGCCGCATTGAGCCGAAGCCCGGTATCGCTCTTGGTCAACGTGAGCGGTGAGGAGGTGCCGTTGACCGTCGGCACCTGCTGCGCGTCCTTGAGACTCGCGGGATCAACCGGGACAGCGGTGATCATGTATGTGAGCATCGAATCACGCAGCGTCGCGTCGGAATCGAGCGTGGCAAGCTGCTCAGGAGTGAGCTTGGCGAACGCCGCATCGTCCGGGATGAAGATCGCGTACTTTCCCGCCTTGTCCAACGACGCGCGCAGCGACGTGTTGAGCTTGAGGTACGCGGAAAACTTCGTCGTACCCGGAAACTTCGCGACAGCCTCGCTCAGCATCAGGTCGCCCATGGCGGCAAGTTGTTCAGGAGTCCCGGCATCGGTCGCGCATCCTGGCCCGCTCGCCGCCTGAGGTGGCGGCGACGCAGAACTCGACTTGCTGGCGATCGGGTTCGAGGAGTCAAGGGGCTTCACACCGGAACATGCGCTCAGGCCGAGGGTGATGGCGATCGCGGCGAGTGCGGCGAGTGCGGCGAAGCCACGAGACGCAGCGGGACGGCGGGCTCGGCTCAACGCGCGTTGGCCCAGACGAAACCGGGCATGTGCTCGATGACCGCGGAGATGTAGGCGAAATTGGCGTCGATTTCCTGCTCCTTGAGACGGCCCGTCCGGTGGATGACGACGTACGGTCCTGCGATCGTAAAACCGTTGGAGTCGATAGCGGTCATCCACTCCATAAAGCGGGGATGCAGTACGTCGTACGCGAACTTCCGATTATCGCACTGGATCTTGTATTTCCGGTTAAACGCCTCGCTCTCCAGCTCGATGTCTTTGAACCCGAGCTTGCGCGCGAACCGTCCGGTGATGCCCTCGAGCCCGACCTCGAGCTTGGGGAAGGCTCGCGGGATCTGGATCGCGGTCACCATCGTGTGCACCGTCCGACGGTCATCGCCAGACCCGGTCGTGTATTCGTGCGCGAACGTCACGACCGGCCGGCCGTTGAGGTGACCGGTCATCACGTGCCGAGCCTTCTGAGCACGGCCTGCGCCGAACGGATAGCCCCAGTCCATGTTGGCCCACGCATCGTTGCGCTTCTCGTAGGTGAGCCCTTTTGCCTGGGCAAAGCGCATGAGCTGTTCGGCGCGCTTCTTCTGCGCGAAGTATCCGCCGACAATGATGAGCACAACCACGGCGATCACGAGAATCGAGCCGATCATCCCAGCGGCCGAACTCGAGTCAGCTAAAGCAGGGATTGCGGCGCCGTGATCGGGCGGGACGAGGGCGAAAATCATGAATCGGACTCTCTCGGTGCGACGAAAATAAGGAACGGATGCTGGTCTATGACCAGCATCCGTTCCTTTTCGTTCCGTGCTACGTGGCTAGACCAGTCGGCGTGCCGCATCGAAGTTCATGTACTTCATAGGCATCGTCCGGACCGGTGAGCCCGGGGTGGGGGCGTGCACGACGGTGCCGTTACCGATGTAGATCGCGACGTGCCCTGGCGCGAAGACCAGGTCACCGGGTGCGAGTGCGGACAGCGAGACCGGCGTACCGTAGCCACGCTGAGCGCCCGACGAATGCGGCAGGCTGATACCGATGGAAGCGTATGCGTACATCGTCAGACCCGAGCAGTCGAACGAGCCGGGGCCCGCAGCACCGAAGACGTACGGCTTGCCCTGCTGCGCCATCGCGGTGGTGACAACCTGTGCGGCCGAGCCGGACGCGGCCGGAGCGGCAGTCGGCGCGGCGGCCGGAGCGGTGACGGCCTTGGGCGCGCTGGCTCCCTGAGTCTGGCCCGAGGCCTGGTCGACCTGAACCTGCTGCGCGGCGGTCAGCGTCGCGAGCTTGGCTTGCAACGTCGGCAGTTCAGCCTCGTAGTAGGCCTTTTTATCGCTGATCTGCTTCTCGGCGGCCGCAGCGGCGGCCTTGGCGCCGTCGATAGCGGTCTTGTTTGCGGCGGCGGACTTCTGGGCCTTCGCGTACTTCGCCAGCGTCTGGGCGTTGTAGGCGGAGATCGTGTCGAGCGTGCCGAGCTGATCGATGAGGTCCTGTGGCGAGGAGCTAGTCAGGATGGCCTGCAGGCTCTGCGCATTGGAAGTCTTGTACGACGTCGCACCTATCGCCGCAACCTGCACCTTCGCGGCATCGACGTCGGCCTTCGCCGCGTCGAACTGCGTCTGCGCCGCGGCCGCGGCCGCGGTCTGCTTGTCGAGCTCGATCTTGGCATCGAGGTACTTCTCGTTGGCGTTGGCGAGGTCGCCCTGCATCTTGATGACCTGGGCCTGCACGGAGCTGGAGGTCTCGCTACTGGTCGCCGGGTCGGCGTGCGCGGCGGATGGGAGCAGGCCTAGTCCGAGTGATGCAACAACTGTGGCCATCGTGCAAACGACGGCATTTCTCTTCGAGGGCGCCATACAGGCGGCTCTCCATTCTTCCTATTCCGCCTGCCGAGTTAGCTGTCGGGTTCGGGCCGGGAAGTATTCGGCCCTACAACGCGTCCACCCGCGGCATTCGCTACGGGCCCACACGCCGATTCACCCCGGATACCACTGTGGGTCCCCGGCACGCTCCCCCTCAAACGACTCCATTGCTGGCGCTGTCCGATCGGTGATGCGTTTAGGCGTGTCTCGCGGTGTCGTTCCGATCGAACGACAGACCTCCGTGAGACTCGGAAGACGTTACCCGTCGTAACCAGTTCGAGACACTCTCGTCACCGGTTATCCACCAAGACCACACTGTGCGATGAGCCACATGAGGGTTTGGCTGTGCGTCGACTGAGAGCTTTTCGGCGTACGGCCGCTCTTTCGCGGTGCGCTCGGTCACCCAGCGTCTTCAGTCCGGACGGTGCTGCAGGGCCCGACTCTTAACCAAGACTCGACGCAGCGCAGCCCGCGGCACCACCCTGAGTACCTGCACGACGGACTTGTATTTGACCGACGGCACGCTGCGATGGCGCCCGGCACGATGATCGCGCAGTGAGGTCGCGACCACCTCCGGTGCCTTAAGCCACGCCCAGCGCGGAATCCAACTGACGTCCTGCTCGATGCGCTCGTGGAACTCGGTGCGTACAAACCCCGGGCAGACCACGCTGACGTGTACGCCGGTGCCTTGCAAGGTCACGGCCAGCGAGTCGGTGAAGGCCACGACGTATGCCTTGCTGGCGGCGTACCCGGGGCCGGTATCGCTCGGCAGGAAGGCGGCCACCGAGGCAACATTGATCACTCCGCCCGTCCCGCGCCGCACCATGCCGGGTAGCGCCGCGTGGCACAGCCGCATGAGCGCGGTCACGTTGACATCGAGCATCTGCTGCTCGCTCTCGACGGGTGAGGCCAGAAATTCGCCCTTCGTGCCGAACCCGGCGTTATTGACAAGCAGGTCGACCGGCTCGTCGTCACTGGCGACCCGCCCCTCTACCAGCGCGAGGCCCTCAGGCGTGGACAGATCGGCCGGGAGTACGTCGCAGCGCCCGCCAAAGCGACCAGTCAGGGTGCCGGCCAACGCCTGCAAACGATCCTCGCCGCGCGCGACAAGGATGAGGTCATAGCCGGACCTAGCGAGCTGTTCGGCGTACTGCGCGCCGAGTCCGGCCGACGCTCCGGTGACCAGCGCGCGAGGCACTCACTCGCCTCGCGGCGGACGTGGCCGGAACAGGCTGCCGAAGATGCCGCCGGCGCCGCCGGGTCGACCGCCGCCGATTGGCACCGGCGCAACGAGGCGTCCTTTCATCAAGAAGAAGAACGCCGCGCCGCCGCTCAGCACAATCGCCACCACGATGATGCTCAGCGAACCGTTGACCACCTGCATCACAAACATGATGGTGACCAGGCCCGAGACAAACATGCCCAGCATGCGGGCCCAGTTGGCGCCTTGCCGGTAGAAGTACGCCGCCGCGGCCGCGGCCAGCCCGACGATGCCGAAGATGATCGTCTGGGTACGAATCGAGCTGTCGAGCTCCTTGATCGTCGGGATCGTGAGCGTGACCTTGTTTTTCTTCAGCGAGTCCGCAACCTGCTTCTCGGTGACTTGCTTCTTGTCACCGACCGATGCGTTGAGCACTTCGGCCATCTGCGCGGCAGTCGGGGTGATCGTCGTACCCATCGACTTCCACTTGTCCGCGGCCTTCTTGGTCTCGCTGTCGGTGTAGTTGACGACCTTGTCCTTTTTCAGCACCTGCGCCGTCACCGTGACCTGGACCGGGACGTAACTACTTTGCAAGTCCTTGGAGTTCTGCGAGAGCCCAAGTCCGGTCATCGTGAACATGATCAGCGCGAGTACGGCGAGCGCGATCCAGGCCGACTTCTTCGGCGCGAACGTCTGCGGCCCGTCATCCTCGGCTTCGGCGGCGTCCGCTGGATAGACGACCGAGTCACCGAGCTCGTCTTTCGACGGCTCACGTGGGACGTCGTCCGGTTCTTCGGACGCAGATCCGGTGGGGTTGTCGCGATCGGTCACGCTGAGGCTCCTTGTGTTAATTATGAGAAAGATATGTCTTGACCGCGGGGCGGCTAGTCAACACGATCGCCCACACGGCCAACAGCCCCATGAGCAGGACCGGATAGCTCATCGCGCCACTGAACATCGATAGCACCGTCAACGCGACAAGCAGCCCGCTGAAGACGAAGCCGACCGGACGCGCCCACGTCTTGCGGCTGCGCAGCCCGTGTGCCGCGGCACCGTGCCCAAGACCGATGATCAGCAGGACCACCGCCGCGGTCCGCACGACGCTGGCGAGCTGAGCGATCGAGATGTCGGCGACCATTTTCGCGTCGACCGACTCCATCGCCCGCATGAGCTCGCTGGTCAGGTTGTCCGTCTGGGTCAGGTAGAACACGCCGAAGAACACCAGGATCACCGCGATAACCGTCTGCACGACCGACGCGCGTCGTACCTCTCGAGGCGGTTTAGGCGCCTCGCTCTGCGGCCCGTCGGCGCGATCTGGTTGTTCCGGAGCGCTCTCGAAGCCGCCGAACGGTTTATGGCCGTCGTCGGGCTGCTGCGACAAGACGCACTCCTCATACCTACGCGCGAGCGCGGGTGCTACTTGGGTTGGTGGGCGAAACCGCCATGGATATCCACGCCACTTTACTCGAACTATGTGGCGCTGACCGTCGCGTCGCCGGCTCCTTGTCGCGCGTTTACTGCCGTCATGGAGCGCCGCGATGCAAAGATCAAGACGTGATGCAGCTACAGATCGTCGTACCCACCGACCGGTCCGACACGATCACCGACCGTCTGCGCGACGACCCTCGGGTCACCAACGTCGTACGGTTCGACCGCGTCGCGCTGCGACCGGAAGGCGACTTCGTGCAGTGCGACATCGCCCGTGAGGCCGTTTCGGACGTGCTCGACTGGCTGCACACCAATGGAATCGACGAGGACGGTTCGGTCTCGCTGATCGAAGTTGACTCTTCGCCCAGCCCCAATGCGTGGGCGGCCGAAAAGGCGGCACCTGGTGCTCCCGACGACGCGATCGTATGGGACGCGGTCCTCGACACGGCGTGGACGCAGGCGAAGGGCTCGTGGTCCTTCTACGCGTTTCTCACGGTCGCCTGCATGATCGCGGCGGTTGCGGTCGTCACCGACTCGCCCATCCTGGTCGTCGGCGCGATGGTGGTCGGACCAGAGTTCGGCGTCATTGCCGCTTTCGCGGTGGCCGTCGTGCTGGGCAAACGCCGTCTGGCGTGGCGGTCGGCGTACCTATTATTTCGAGGGTTCCTCGTCGCGCTCATCATCACGATCAGCTTCGCGCTGATCCTGCGCTCCATCGGCTGGATCAGCCCCGCCTCACTCAGCGGCCCCCGGCCACTCACCGGTTTCATCTGGCAGCCAAACCACTGGTCACTGGTGGTGGCGCTGCTCGCCGGGGCGGCCGGCGTGCTATCGCAGACCGCCGGGCACAGCAACGCACTAGTGGGCGTCTTCATCTCCGTCACGACCATCCCCGCGGTCGGAGAGTTCTCGCTATCGGTTGCCGTGTGGGCGCCCAAGCACCTGAGCGGGTCGGCCCAGCAACTGGGCATCAACTTGCTCGGGATGACCGTCGCCGGGGTCGTGACCCTCGCATTCCAACGACTGATCTCGCGGCGTAACGAACGCCGGCGGGCGGCCACGACGTCGTACGCCGAACCGCCCGCCGACTAGAACCCGCTACTTCGCGCCGACTACCAGCGCCGTGTCGCCAACGTCGACCGTTACCGTGTCGCCATCGACGATCTCGCCGGCCAGCAGCTTCTTGGCCAGCTGGTCGCCGATCGCGGATTGGATCAGGCGACGCAACGGACGGGCGCCGTAGACCGGGTCGAACCCGTCGATGGCCAGCCAGTCGCGCGCGGCCGGCGTGACCTCGAGCTCTAGGCGCCGATCGATGAGCCGCTGCGCCAGATTCTGCAGCTGGATATCGACGATCGAGCCGAGCTCCTCAGTGCCAAGGCTGCTGAAGACGACGACCTCGTCGAGCCGGTTGAGAAACTCCGGCTTGAAGTGACCGTGCACGACCGACATGACCGCGTCGTACTTGCCCTTCTCGTCCAGTCCCGGGTTCGTGATTGCCTGCGAACCGAGGTTGGAGGTCAGGATCAGGATCGTGTTGCGGAAGTCGACCGTGCGACCCTGGCCGTCGGTCAGCCGGCCGTCGTCGAGCACCTGCAACAAGATGTCGAACACGTCCGGGTGCGCCTTCTCCACTTCGTCGAGGAGTACGACGGTGTAGGGGCGGCGGCGTACTGCCTCGGTGAGCTGGCCGCCCTCGTCGTACCCGACGTAGCCCGGAGGCGCGCCGACCAGCCGCGAGACACTGTGCTTCTCGGAGTACTCGCTCATGTCGATGCGGACCATTGCGCGGTCATCGTCGAAGAGGAAGCCCGCGAGCGCCTTGGCCAGCTCGGTCTTGCCCACGCCGGTCGGACCGAGGAACAGGAACGAACCGGTCGGCCGGTTGGGGTCAGCGATACCGGCCCGGGACCGGCGTACGGCGTCGGCGACCGCGGTGACGGCCTTACTCTGACCGACGACGCGGCCCTGCAAGCCTTCCTCCATGCGCAGCAGCTTGGCGGTTTCGCCCTCGAGCATCCGGCCCGCGGGGATACCTGTCCAGGCGCTCACGACGCCAGCGATATCGTCCGCGCTGACCTCTTCTTTGAGCATGAGGTCGGCTTGGTTCTCGGCCTGTGAGGCCTCGTCGATTTCCTTGAGCAGCTGCGGAATCTTGCCGTAGCGCAACTCCGCGGCGCGCGCCAGGTCGCCGTCGCGTTCGGCGCGTTCCTCCTCGCCCTTGAAGGCATCGAGCTGTTCTTTCAGCTCGCGACCCTTGTCGATCGAGCCCTTCTCGCGCTGCCAACGTGCGGTGAGCTCACTCAGGGTTTCGCGCCGGTCGGCGAGGTCCTTGCGCAGCGTCTCGAGGCGGATGCGCGACCCTTCGTCCTCCTCCTTGGCCAGCGCCATCTCCTCGATTTCGAGGCGTCGTACCGCTCGTTCGACCTCGTCGATCTCGACCGGCCGGGAATCGATCTCCATGCGCAGCCGAGACGCGGCCTCGTCGACGAGATCGATGGCCTTGTCCGGCAGGAACCGCGAGGTGATGAACCGGTCGGACAGCGTCGCCGCCGCAACCAGCGCCTGGTCGAGGATGCGGACGCCGTGATGCACTTCGTAGCGGTCCTTGAGCCCGCGCAGGATGCCGATCGTGTCTTCGACGGTCGGCTCACCGACGAACACCTGCTGGAATCGACGTTCCAACGCAGGGTCCTTCTCGATTCGCTGTCGGTATTCATCGAGGGTCGTCGCCCCGACCAGCCGCAGCTCGCCGCGCGCGAGCATCGGCTTGATCATGTTGCCGGCGTCCATCGCGCCCTCACCGGATGCGCCGGCGCCCACGATGGTGTGTAGCTCGTCGATAAACGTCACGATCTCGCCATCGGACTCGGAAATCTCGTGAAGGACAGCCTTGAGCCGTTCCTCGAACTCCCCGCGGTATTTCGCACCGGCCACCATCGAGGCCAGGTCCAGGCTCATCAGGCGTTTGCCCTTGAGCGACTCGGGTACGTCACCGGCGATGATCCGCTGCGCCAGACCCTCGACGATCGCGGTCTTACCCACACCGGGCTCGCCGATGAGCACGGGGTTATTTTTGGTACGGCGCGAGAGCACCTGAATGACCCGCCGGATCTCCGAATCACGCCCGATAATCGGGTCGAGGTCGCCTTTACGCGCCTGCTCGGTGAGATCGACGGCGTACTTCTCGAGCGCCTGGTACGACGACTCGGGGTCCGGCGAGGTGACGCGTCGCGAACCACGCACCGTCTTGAACGCGTTGATCAAGTGATCGGGACTCGCGCCCTCGCCCACCAGGATGTCTCGCGCCGCGCCGCCGTCCTGCGCGACGCCGACCACGAGGTGTTCGGTCGAGACGTATTCGTCGTTAAGGGTGGAGGCGAGCTTGCCCGCAGCGTTGAGTACGGCGAGCAGCTCGCGGCTGGCTTGCGGGGCATTCGTGGTCGCACCGCTCGCGCTGGGCAACTGCTCCATCCGTTGCAGGGCAGCGTTTTTCACCGACGCGGGATCGGCGCCGGCGGCCTGCAGTAAGGGCCCGGCAATGCCGTCGGCCGGTTCCAGCAGAGCAATGAGGAGGTGCAGCGGCTCAAGCTGCGGATTTCCACGATCGGTCGCGAGGCGCTGCGCTGCGGCAAGAGCTTCGGCAGACTTCGTGGTGAACTTGTTTTGATCCACGCGGGGCTCCTTTAGAGATCTGTCAAATACTGCCAGGTACAACGCCCGTCAAAGTTGAGTCTATTCCGCTCAACTCTGCTTTTCCCGCGATCCGTCACAAAATCCAGCCCATCCGTCACCGCTGCGTCCCCGGGTCACGCCGATGTCGAGGCGGACTCCTCCTAATCACGGCTGATGCGGCGTGATTAGCAGGGGTTTGGCGATACAAGGAAGCCGAACGGCGATACTGGCCCGGCTAGTCGGTGATGTCGGCGAGGTCCTTCGTGATCCGGCTGACTAGCGTCAGCAAAACCGTGGCGTCTTCCTCGGACCAGTTACGCAACCCGGTCTTGAAGATCGCGACGCGCCGGCTGAGTCCGGCCGCATGCCGCTGCCGACCATAGTCGGACAGGCTCAACATCGTTACCCGCCGGTCTTGATCATCGGCCCGCCGACAGATGCAGCCGGCCTCTTCGAGGGCGCCGACCTGCCGGCTCACGACCGACATGTCGCTGCCGACCCGCGCGGCGAGGGTTTGCATGCGCATCTCGCCTTCATTGCGAAGAATTGACAGGAGCGCGAAAAGTGGCGAGCTGATGATGATCCCGGACTCAGGATCCTCTTCCGCTCCCCACTTGGCGGACCGGGCGCGCCCGGTCCGCACTAGCTGGCCAAGGGTTTGGACGAGATCGGCGCACGTCTCGTCCTGAAGGTCAGTCATCGCGGGTTCCACTTCTCAATCAACGCCGCCAGCGGATGATCGCTGAGGGCTGTACCGGCACGAGGTCGCGACGGTATGACGCATGGACGGCCGCCTCGGCCGAGGCGACGCGGGCCTGTGCCTCGGCCACGTCGACAACGAGTTCCTCGACCCGCGACTGCAAAGCACGGACCTGGTCTTCCAGATCGATGATCCGCTTGATGCCGGCGAGGTTGATCCCGTCGTTCTGACTTAGGTGCTGCACCATCTTCAGCAGCGCGACGTCGCGCGCCGAGTAGCGCCGCCCGCCACCGCTGGTCCGACCGGGCTTCACCAGGCCGACGCGGTCGTACTGGCGCAGGGTCTGCGGATGCATCTGGGCAAGTTCGGCGGCAATGGAGATGACAAATACCGGCGTCTCGAAATCGACGTACGACGCCGCCTGCTGCGAGCCGGTTGCTCGCTGATCGCCAGCTACCGGCTGACCAGGCACCGAGGAACCAGGCACCGATGAATCGGTCATCGGTCGACGGCCACCGAGTGGCCGTGACTGGCCGAGCGGTTCGCTGCGCACACGGCGCGACGACGCCCCGTCGTCGCGGTTTCGCGGTGCAGTCATCTCGACCTCCTTTACGTAGATCTTACGTGGCGAAGAATTGTTCGCGCGGATTGTCCGTTTGAAGCGCGGCGTAGTCCTCAAGAGCCTTCTTGGCCTCGTCGGACATCTTGGCCGGTACGGCGATCTCGACGGCCACGATAAGGTCGCCGGTCGTCTTACCGACCGTGACGCCTTTACCTTTGACCCGGAACTTGCGCCCATTGGAGGTGCCGGCCGGAAGCTTGAGGCTGACCGACGAGTCGAGGGTCGGCACCTTAATCGTCGCGCCGAGTGCCGCCTCGACGTAGGTCACCGGGACCGTGAGCTGCAGGTTGGCTCCCTTGCGGGTGAACATGCCATGCGGTTTGACCGTCACCTTGACCAACAAGTCACCGGCAGGGCCGCCATTAAGACCAGGCGACCCCTTGCCCCGGACGCGGAATTTCTTTCCATCGTCAATACCCGAGGGCACTCGCACGGTCAGTGTCTTGCTGGTCCCGTCGGGGGCCGTCAAGCGTAGCGGCAGGCTCACGCCATTGATCGCGTCCTCGAAGCTGAGCGTGACCGCGGCGTCGAGGTCTTGCCCCTTCATCGGGCCAGCCTGCCGGCCGTAGCCGGCGCCGTCGTTGAAGCCTTGTTCACCGAAGACGTCTCCGAACAGGTCGGAGATATTGGGCCCGCCGCGACCGCCTCCCCTGGCGCCGCGTGCGGCGCCGAAAAGATCGTTGAGGTTGAACGACTGGCCACCGGCGCCGGCCGAGAAGTCTCCCGGGTAGCGCCCCGGATAGCCGCCCCCTCCGCCAGGGAACCCTCCGCCGTTGGAGACCAGACGCTGCGCCTCGTCGTATTCCTCGCGTCGTTTGGCGTTACCGAGTACGTCGTAAGCCTCCGAGACTTCCTTGAATCGGGTCTCCGCGGCCGCATCGCCCGGGTTTTTGTCCGGATGTGACTGCGATGCCAGCTTGCGGTAGGCCTTCTTGATCTCGCTGGTGCTGGCGTCTTTGGACACGCCCAGCGCGGCGTAGTAGTCCTTCTCGAAGTAGTCCTTCTGGCTCACTGGGCGCCTCCCTTCCTACGAACTTCCAACAAATTTCCTACTGATGCGCGTTGCGTGAGTACGGCGTCGCGTGCGTGCGCCGTTACTCCGGCGCGACCACTGCGACCATCGCGGGCCGCAGCACGCGATCACCCTGCCGGTAGCCGCGGCGCATCACACCGGAAACCGACTCCGACTCCACGTCCGGGCTGGTGGCGTGGGCGACCGCTTCATGCACGCTCGGGTCGAACGGCTCCCCGTCGGACCCGAACGCCTCTAGGCCGGCGCGTTCGAGTACACCGCGCAGCGAATCTGCGACGTTCTTGAAGCCACCGTTGAGATCGCCGTGCTGGTCGGCGCGGTCGATGTCGTCGAGCACCGGAAGTAGTTCGGCGATCAGCGATGCCTGCGCAATGGACACCAGTCCCTCACGCTCACGTTCGGACCGCTTGCGGTAATTGGCGTACTCGGCATTGACCCGTTGCAGGTCGTTGGTGCGCTCGGCCAACTCACTGGTGAGTCGGTCGACGTCGGAGAGCCGGTCATCGGTCTCCGCTTCGTCGGTAGCCGAGTCTGGGACCGACCCGGATGCTGGCTCCGGTGCTTCTTGCTGCTCTGGTTCGGCATCGATAATGGGTTCGACCGAATCGTCGGGCTGTGGTTCTGGCACTGAAGACTCCATTGGTTGACGTGTCTCGCCCGCGTGCGGGTCGATCCGTCGTTTGTCTCGTATGACGATCCGCGGCTGCTCGTCGTTACCGGACTTGCCTGCGCTGGCTGACTTATCGTGGTCGCCGGGACGTCCGGGGCCGCCGTTGCCGGCGGCACCCGGATCGACCGAGTCAGCGTGGAATCCGCTCACTTACTTGCCCTTGCTGTCCTCATCGTCGACGATTTCGGCGTCGACAACGTCATCGTCACCGTCCGTCGCCGACCCGCCCTCGGCACCCGGAGCGCCGGATGCACCTGCATCGCCCGGTGCGCCTTCTGCGCCAGCGGCCTGAGCGTCGGCGTAGATAGCGGCGCCGACCTCCTGGAACAGCGTCGAGACCTTCTCGTGCGAGGCCTTGATGGCGTCGATATCGCTACCGCCAAGAGCCGAGCGCAGCTCGCCGATCGCGTCGGTCAGTGGCTCCTTCTTGTCGGCCGGGACCTTGTCGCCACTCTCGGCGAGGAACTTCTCGGTCTGGAACAGCAGCGAGTCGGCGTTGTTACGCGTCTCTGCTTCTTCCTTACGCTTCTGGTCCTCTTCGGCGTGCGCTTCGGCGTCCTTCATCATGCGGTCGATCTCGTCCTTGGACAGTGCCGAACCACCGGTGATCTGCATGGACTGTTCCTTGCCGGTCGCGGTGTCCTTGGCCGCGACGTGCACGATGCCGTTGGCGTCGATGTCGAAGGTGACCTCAACCTGCGGAACGCCGCGCGGGGCCGGCGGCAGCCCGGTCAGCTCGAACATGCCCAGCCGCTTGTTGAACTGGGTCATCTCGCGCTCACCCTGGAAGACCTGGATCTGCACGGACGGCTGGTTGTCGTCTGCCGTCGTGAAGATCTCCGAGCGCTTGGTCGGAATGGTGGTGTTGCGCTCGATGAGCTTGGTCATCACGCCGCCCTTGGTCTCGATACCCAGCGACAGCGGGGTGACATCGAGCAGCAGGACGTCCTTGACCTCGCCCTTGAGCACGCCGGCCTGCAGGGCCGCTCCAACGGCGACAACCTCGTCCGGGTTGACGCCCTTGTTGGGCTCACGACCGCCAAGCAGTTCCTTGACCAGGTCGGTCACCGCTGGCATGCGAGTCGACCCGCCGACGAGTACGACGTGGTCGATATCGCCGAGCTTGACTCCGGCATCCTTGATCGCCTGGTTGAACGGCGCCTTGGTGCGCTCGAGCAGATCCTGCGTCATGCGCTGGAAGTCCGCGCGAGTGACAGTGATGTCCATGTGCAGCGGGCCGTCAGCACCGGCAGTGATGTAGGGCTGGTTGACCGTTGTGGACTGCGAGCCGGACAACTCGATCTTGGCTTTCTCCGCGGCCTCACGGATGCGCTGCATCGCGAGCTTGTCGCCGGAAAGATCCACGCCCGAGGAGTTCCTGAACTCCTTGACCAGATGGTCCATGAGCCGCTGATCCCAGTCGTCACCACCGAGGTCGGTATCACCGGAGGTCGACTTGACCTCTACGACACCGTCACCGATCTCGAGCAGCGAGACGTCGAACGTGCCGCCACCAAGGTCGAATACGAGGATGGTCTGTTCTTTTTCGCCCTTGTCGAGGCCGTAGGCAAGCGCCGCAGCCGTGGGCTCGTTGACGATGCGCAGCACGTTGAGGCCCGCGATGTCGCCGGCTTCTTTGGTGGCCTGACGCTGAGCGTCGTTGAAGTACGCCGGAACGGTGATGACAGCGTCGGTGACCGTGTCACCGAGGTAGGTCTCGGCGTCACGCTTGAGCTTCTGCAAGACGCGCGCGGAGATCTCCTGCGGCGTGTACGCCTTGCCGTCGATGTCGACGGTCCAGTCGCCGCCCATGTGGCGCTTGACCGAGCGAATCGTGCGGTCGACGTTGGTGATGGCCTGGTTCTTGGCGGCCTGCCCGACCAGCACTTCGCCGTTCTTCGCGAAAGCGACGATCGAGGGAGTGGTGCGTGAGCCCTCGGCGTTGGCGATGACTTTTGGCTCGCCACCTTCGAGGACGGATACAACGGAGTTGGTCGTACCGAGATCGATACCGACTGCTCGTGCCATGGTGTTCCTGCTTTCTGTGGATCGGTCTTGCGGTCAGAGCGCAGTGCCGTACGACGCGGTAGCATCGGCGGATACTGCAACTGGCCACGGGGTTTGCATCATGCTTATGTGAGTCGCATCAGAAGACTTGAGTCGCTCTTGCTCAACTTTACATGTTGTCCAACGGGCGATGCACAGGAATCATTCCCGACCGGCCAAGAATTTTTGACGTGGGCAGATCAGCATGGCGAACCGGGCACGATCAGGCGTGGTACTCCCGAACTAGCGGGCATTCGAACGGATCGCGCGAACCGATCCCGACTTGGTTCAGATAGCGCACGACAATCCCGTAGGACTCGGTGAGCGTCTTCTCCGTGTAGTGCACTTGCTGCTGAGCACAGTGCGCCTTGACCAGCGGCTGGGCCATGCGCAGATTCGGCCGCGGCATGCTGGGAAACAGGTGGTGTTCGATCTGGTAGTTCAGCCCACCCATCGCGAAGCAGAGAAACGGGCCACCGACGACGTTGCGCGACATCAGCACTTGACGGCGTAGGAAATCCACCCGCATCGACTTCGGCACCAACGGCATACCCTTGTGGTTGGTCGCGAACGTGCCGCCGAGCATCAGCCCGAACAGCGCCAGTTGTACGCCGATAAACGCGGCCGCGATCCCGAGCGGCATGAACACCAACGGCAGCACGATCCCGACGGCGATGCGCAGCACGATGGCGCCCAGCTCAGTGAAGCGGTGCCGCTGGCCGCGTGCGGTGACCAGCATCGTAATGCTGGCCACGTGCAGCGCGACGCCTTCGAACATCAGCAACGGGAAGAACAGCCAGCCCTGCCGACGGGTGAAGGCGGCCTGCCAGCCGGTGCGCGCCGCCGCGGTCGCCGGCGTGAACGCGATCGGGCCGCCCACGATGTCCGGGTCGGTCGCGATCTGGTTGGGCGCCTGGTGGTGTTTCGTGTGTTTACCCATCCACCAGCTGTAAGAGAGGCCGGTGAAGCCGCACGAGAGCACCCGTGCGACCCACCGGTTCCACTGGGGGGAGTGGAACATTTGTTGGTGCGCGCCGTCGTGGCCCAGATAGCCGAACTGCGTGCTGACGGTCGCGAGCGCGGCCGCCAGAGCAAGCTGCCACCACGAGTCATGGACGAAAGGTACGGCGACCCAGATGGCAAAGAATGCGGCGACAGTCAGCACGATTCGGGTCCAGTAGAAGCCGTAGCGACGGCGCAGCAACCCGGCTGCCTTGATCTCGCGTGACAAATCCGTATAACTGCTCACATAAGAGTTACGAGGCGCAACGGCGCCGGACGCACGCACGGACGGTCTTGGAGACGAGGCGACGATTTCGGACATATTGGCGCTCCTCGTGGCTGATTAAGCCAGATGGAGTCGCCGGGGTCCGGGGCAACTGATTTGTTCTAGTACAGCAACTCTACCGCCATAACGCCGCGCGCGTCATAATTCGAGCTATTCGGCAACGACCGCCGAGGGATCGAGACGTCCGTCGACGAGATCGGTGGCCACCTCAACTAGGCGCCTGCGGCTGCTGCGAGCGGCCCGTCGCAGATGCGCGAACGCGGCATCGACATCAAGGCCGACCGCTTCGGCCAACACACCCTTCGCCTGTTCGATCACTATTCTGCTGTTCAATGCCCCTTCAAGCTGCGCGACGAGGAGCTCGCGGTCGTGCAGGGCGCGTTCAGACAAAATGGCGATGGTCGCGACGTCGGCGAGCGCCTGAGCTACCTGCTGATCGTCCTCGGAAAACGCAATAGGCGAATTAGAAAAGAGGTTGAGCGCACCGATCACCTCGCCGCGCAATCGGAGGGGAAACGCCTGCACCGCAGCGAATCCCACCTCGCGCGCAACGGGCACGAACCTCGGCCAGGCGCTAACGGCGGCCCGCAGATCTGGCTCGGCTATCTGTTTACCACCGCGGAAGCAGTCCACACACGGACCCTCGTCGGCCTGCAGTTGAAACAGCTCCAATCGACGAGCACCCTCGGTCGATGAGGCCATTACTTGCAAGGTTCCGCGATGATCAGACAGCACCAGTCCCGCAGCGTCGGCGTCCAACAGCTGGACACTTCGCTCAACCAGTCCCTGCAGTAGATCGGCTACGTCGAAATCGCCCACCAACGCACCAGCCAGCTGGACGAATGCGCGCGCCAGTTCGCTGTGACGATCCGTCGTAGTCATCTGGTCACCGCCCCCTGACGACCCTCTTCTGGTCACTTTAACTCTGCTTGTGCCCTCGCTGCCCAGCACGTGGCGATGCACTCCTGGCCAGTCCGCACTGGTAGCGTCCGATCGATCATGCAGACTCCTGCCGCAGACGCGACCGTCACTGTTCCTGCAGGTCAAGTGACCCTGTCGGATCGACGTACCAGCCGTAGTTGGCAGGTCGAGGTGGCCGCTTTCGAGATCGCCATTCATCCGGTGACGCAAGGCGAATACGCCGATGTCACCGGCGAGCGGCCGGGCACGACGCGTGGCGATCGCGTGCCGGTCGAGGGCGTGTCGTGGTGGGACGCCGTCCGCTACTGCAACCTGCTTTCGGCGCAAGCCGGACTGAGCGACGCTTATCGGATCATCGGAGATGACGTCAAGTGGGACACCTCCGCGGACGGCTACCGGTTGCCGACCGAGGCCGAATGGGAGTACGCCTGCCGCGCGGGCACCACCACTGCGCGTTACGGCGACCTCGACGCGATCGCCTGGTACCGCCACAACTCCGACGGCCGGCCACGCGACGTCGGCGGCAAGGAGCCGAACCACTGGGGATTGCACGACACTCTCGGCAACGTCTGGGAATGGTGCTGGGACTTCTATGACCCAAAGGTGTACGGCGAGTATCGGGTACTGCGCGGCGGTGGCTGGTTTGACGAGCACTGGAGCTGCCGAGCCTCGGTACGCCGGCGAAGCCATCCGACCCACCGAATCGACGACATCGGCTTCCGCCTCGCCCGTAGCCGGCCCTGCTAGCGAGCCTGCTTTTCGACTAGCGTGGCGATGCCGTCCAGGATCAACTCGAGACCGAACTCGAACTCATCCACCGGGAAGTCGCCCTCATCGGCGAACACCTCGGTCGCCGCGGCCCGCGCCACCTCCGGAAATCGCTCGGGCGTGGCCAAGAGCCGAAGACGATTGGCGTAATTGTCGCCAAGCTCCGCGCCGCTATCCCCGCCTGGCATGAATTGCTGCGCCATCGCGACATTGTTTCGCACGTAGCCCTCCAGCATCAGCAGCGCGGACAGCTTCGGCTGCATGTCGAGCCCGGCACCCGATAGCGCGCGCAGCCCGGCCTCCATCCAGGCCGTGGAATTGGGCCCCACCGGAGGCTCTCTGAACTGCACCTCCAACACCCACGGGTGCTGCCGTAGCTGAGCTACGTCGGCGCGCGCCCATTCTGCGATCTGCTTGCGCCAGTCCTGCGTCGTCCTGATCTGCGGAGGGTCGCCGTACGACGCGTCGACCATCATCTCAGCGAGATCCTGCTTCGAGTCGACGTACCGGTAGAGGGACATCGCGGTGAATCCGAGCTCCTTGGCGACACGCCCCATGGAGACCGCGCCTAGGCCCTCCGTATCGGCGATCTTAATTGCGGTCGTCGCGATCGAGTGCGCGGTGAGGCCCGGCTTGGGCCCGCGGCGGCCGCCTTCGTCCAGCCCCCACATCGACTTGATGCCGCGCGGCAGCCGGGCCCGATCCGACGGCATTTCAGTCATGTGCGGCCTCTCGCTAGGGGTGATTTGTGTCGGTCCGCCAAAAACATCCTAAAAACTATTTACACCTTACACAAATTGCGGTTATCTTCTGTGTACGTCATCTACTGTTTATTACATACGCAATTGGAGAGACACCTATGACTGCCGCATCCGACCTCCCTGTCGAGACCCGGCCATCCCGCGCGGGGCGCAAGGAATGGACCGCCCTCGCGGTCCTCGCACTTCCCCTTCTACTCGTGTCGATGGACGTGTCCGTGCTGTACTTTGCGGTCCCGTTCATCAGCCGAGACCTCGATCCCAGCGCCACCCAACAACTGTGGATCTTCGATATATATGGATTCGTGCTCGCCGGCCTACTGATCACGATGGGCTCGATCGCGGACCGGATCGGCCCGCGCCGGCTACTCCTGATCGGGGCGGCCGCGTTCTCACTAACGTCGGTGCTCGCGGCGTACTCCGGCAGCGCCGAAATGCTGATCGCCGCACGGGCGATGCTCGGCGTCGCCGGCGCGACCCTGATGCCCTCGACACTCGGCCTGATCCGCCGGATGTTTCGCAATGACAAGCAACGCGCGAAGGCGATCGCGATTTGGACCGGCGTACTCACGGGCGGAATCGCTCTCGGGCCGGTGCTCAGCGGCGTACTGCTCGAGCACTTCTGGTGGGGCTCGGTGTTTCTGATCAACGTGCCGGCCATGATTCTGCTGCTCGTCGTCGGCCCGATGTTGTTGCCGGAGCACCGCAGTACGACGGCGGGCCGGTTCGACCTGGTCAGCTCGGTCCTGTCGCTGTGCGGCGTACTTCCAATAATCTTCGGCATCAAGAAGATCGCCGCCGACGGTTTCGAGCTGCGCTGGATCGGCTGCATTGCCCTCGGACTCGTGATCGGCATGCTGTTCATCCAACGGCAACGGCGGCATCACGACCCGATGATCGACCTACGACTGTTCCGTAGCCGCGGCTTCAGCGCTTCGCTCATCGCCAACTCCGTCGGCACGTTCGCGCTCGTCGGCAACGCCATCTTCATGACGCAATACCTGCAGTTAGTGCTCGGCCAAAGTCCTTTGGTCGCAGCACTGTGGAGCCTCGTGCCGTCGATCCCGGTCGGCGCCGCCGCACCACTGGCGACCACGCTGGCCCAGCGCATCCGGCCGGCGTACGTCGTCGGTGGCGGCTTCATCATTGCCGCTGTCGGCTTCGTCGCACTGTCATCGGCCGGAACTGACTCCCTGATCACGATCCTGATCGGCGCCGGGCTGCTCGCCGTCGGGCTGGTCGTCGTGATGACCCTTAGCGGCGTATTAATCCTCAGCGAGCTCACACCCGAACAGGCGAGCACCGGCTCGGCACTGTCGGAAACCTCGACCGAGTTCGGCGGCGCGCTGGGGATCGCGGTCTTGGGGAGCATAGGCGTTGCGGCGTACAAGTCGCACATCGCAGACCAGATCCCGACTGGTCTGCCGGCCGACGTACACGCCGCAGTCAGCGAGTCCTTCCAAGGCGCGCTCGCGGCGAGCCTGCACCTGCCCGGCCAGCTCGCCGGTCAGGTCCTCGGCGCCGCGCGTACGGCGTTTGTCGATGGCATGACGCTCGCAACGACCGTCGGCGCCGTAATACTCGTCGCCGCCGCGATCTTCACCGTGAGTGCGCTACGACGCATCGGTCCACAGTCGGGCGATACGCGATGATCGACGGCATGGCAGCGAGAGCGGTTCCAGACTCTCGTGCAGCAGGTCGAGATAGGCGGCCGAGACGATCACCCGTTGTCACCGCTGAACTCACTCTCGTTGTCGTAGCGCAAGGATTGGATCATGTGGCGCAGGATCGTGAACGCGCTGGACTGCTCGTCCTGCGTCAGGCCACCCAGCATCCTGACCTCGACAGATCGGACCGCAACGGTCGCCTTCTCGAGGCTCCGTCGACCGCGTGGCGTGAGGCGCGTGGGAAGAACCTTTCCGACGCGGGCCTCTGCCTGTCTGGCGACATATCCGTCGCGTTCCAAGGCTTGCAACAGCACATTCATCGACTGCCGTGTCACAAACGCTCCTCGCGCGAGCTCGGAGTTCGACAGGCCCGGGCGCTGTGCGAGCAGTTCGAGGCAGGAGTAGTGGGTCACGCTCATCCCGAGCGGGCGCAGCACCGCCTCCATGGCAGTACGGAGGGCACTTGACGCCTCCTTCAGCAGATAGCCCAGAGATGTTTCAAGGTCGACGCCGACTCCATCTTGACTCATGTCAGTATTCTGACATAGATTGTCCGTGTCAGTAAACTGACACGAAACGAAGGAGCAATACCATGCCCGTTACCGGCCCAGACTTCATCTCCCTCCAGGCTCGCGGTCTCGATGCGTCGCAAGCGTTCTACGAGCAGTACCTCGGCCTCGTCCGCTCTCAGGCAGGCCCCCCGCACGCAGTCGTCTTCGAGACGACGCCAATCGCGTTCGCCCTGCGGGACATCGTTCCCGGTACCGATCTTGGGTCCGTTGCCCGGCCTGGCATCGGAGCGGCGATCTGGCTCCACGCCACCGACGTCCAAGCTATCCATGACGCACTCGTCGCCGACGGCCACACGATCGTCTCGGCTCCGATCGACGGCCCATTCGGTCGCACCTTCACCTTCGCCGACCCGGACGGTTACCAGATCACCCTCCACGACCGCGCCTAAGACGCCGGGCGTACATGACTAAGACCCCTGGCCGGCCGTACCCAATCGCGTGACCGCGAAGCTCAGTCTGAAACGCGAGCCTGAGCATCGGTGGGCGGTCGAGTCCCGTAACGGCGTTGCCACTCATCAAAGTCCCACGTCGCAAGGAACTGCTCGGCCGCTACCCTGCCGGCTCGCACCAGCTCGTCGCGCTGCTCCCGAGTGATGCCGAAGTCGAAGACCGACACCGCATCAGTATCGACGAACACCGTGCGGCGTTGCGTCGAGGGAAGGTCGATGTGCCGCGCGTCCGTACCTTCCATCGCGGTCTCCACGACGGCGATCGCAATACCGATCGGTGATGTCACCGGTTCGCTATGCGGCCGTACCGACTCCCGCGCGCTGAGCCGGATGCCGAACGTCGGCCAGCGCGCGGATGCGTCGCGGCGGTCGAACACCCCGATCGGGTAGTTCGACAAGATCCCGCCGTCGACGAGAGTGACGGTGCCGTTCGGCGTACGCAGTTTGTACGGTTCAAAGATGAACGGCGATGCGGACGAGGCACGCACGGCGTCGGCGACGATCTGCTCGTCCGGATCTAGCCCGTAGTAGCGATAGTCCCACGGCAACAGTGTCATCCGGTGATCAGACAAGTCACTCGTCACCGCGATAAAGCTGTATTCGCGGTCCAACGGCAAAGCCGATTCAGGATCGTCTCGGCGCAAGTCTGCGAACGTCGTGACGCCGAGATCTTTCAGTACGCCGTACACCCAGTCGCGTGCGTAGGCCCCTTCGTACAGCCCGCCCTCGAAGATCAGCGACGCCCCGTCGGCAATGACATGAAGCGGACCGAGAGCCTTACCGACCCGTCCACTGTCGCGCACCTTCGACAGGTCAAGCGTGTTGGTGACGTCGACGATCCGCTCAAGCGGCTCGCCAGCTTCCTGTAGGGCCGCAACGACTGAACCTGCGATCGCGCCGGCCGACGTACCGACGACTCGCGGAAACCGATAGCCGGCCTCGGCAAGAACCGCGATCGCGCCCCCGAACGCGATACCTTTGACGCCGCCGCCCTCCAGGACAAGGTCAGCCTTGAGCTTCGCATCACCGTATTTACTCATCAGCCCCACCTGCCACGGCCTCGGGTACCTGACCACCAATCTATGTCAGCACGAATGCCCATGTCCCGACCATTCGAACAGGACATGGGCATTCGCTTTCTCGCCCCCGATTACGCGACTACGCTGCGCCGTTCAGGCCGCAACCGGTACCGCGCCGTCGACCCTCGCGGCCGGAGGCGGCGTCGGCGACTTCCGCACTGTCAAGGCGATGCAGACCGCGCCGTACCAGAGCGTGATGATCGCCATCGGCAGGAAGACATTGGTCAGCATCAACACCGCGGCGGGTATCCCGATCCACGCGAGCGACCGCGGCAGCAGGCCGGTGCGCAGCGAGGTGATACTCAGCGTCACGGCCAACAGCGCGGCGGCGAATGCGCAGAACAAAGTCAGCGTCCCGTAGAAAAGCCCGCCGCCGAGACGGAAGGTGTCCCCGTTCGGCGCCTGCGGTCCCATGAACATCTGAGCACTCGGCACGGCCGCGAACATCGCGGCCGCGGCCACGGTCAGAATGCCCCAGGCGGTGCCCGCGACTAGGGTCAGGTGGCGGCCTACGGCCCCCGCGCCGACGATCTCCTGACGCGCGACGAGTACGGCGGTGAAGATCAGTAGGAAGATCCCGCCGAGCCCGAATCCGATGGCCGACAGCATCCAATGAAGCATGCTGTGGGTCGCAAACCACTGGTGCAACTGGGGATCGGTCATCTCGCCGCCCGGTGAATCCATCGTCCACAGGCCGGCGAATATTCCGCCTAGCCCGAGCAAACCCGTCAATGGTGCCATGCGTTGCAGTGACATGATCTCTCCTCAGGTCGTCACGTTCGGTCGAGAATTCGACGCCAACCGAACGTAGGTCTGCCGGCCTCGACAAAACGTCCACCCAGCGACCGAAAAGCCATCGACTCTGTCCATCGCGCGATCGATTCCCAGCAGGCACTTCGAGGATTACCGTCAATCCATGGGTACGACGCACGCGCTGCCGCAGACCGCCTTCTGGCGTCGCTACTGGCTGGACATCGCACTCGTGATTGTCGCGATCGCGATCAACGCCGGTGCGCTCATCGGCGGCTCGTCGGCCGATCAGATTATGACGGCGGTAGGCAGTTCCTTTGCGCTGCTGATCTTTCTCGGCAGGCGCTGGCAGCCGCTCACCGTCTCACTACTCGCCTTCGCCGTGCTGGCCGTCGGCAGCACGTTTTCACGTGAGCTCACTTCAGGCCAGTTCTTCGGCATCCTGATCACGTTCTGCCTCGTCGGCGCGGTCAACCGCGAGCGGGACGCGGTCATCGGATGGGCGGGCGGCGTGCTGGCGATCGGTTTCGTATCGGCGGGCGACCCTCACGGCACGTGGGCCGACTTCGCTTTGACAGCCTCGATCTGCACGATCATCTGGGCAGCGGGCCTAATCGTGTCGCGGCGATCGCGCAACGTCGTCGCCGCCGAGGCGCGGGCCTTTGAGGCCGAGCGCAGCCGCGCCCTGCATGCCGCGCAAGCAGCGGCCCACGAACGCGCACGAATCGCCACCGAGCTCCACGACATCGTCAGTCACAGCCTGTCGATCGTGATCGTGCAAACCGTCGCGGCCCGCAGCACGCTCACCGATATTGCCGGGGCGGAGGATAGCCGTCAGGTGCTTGAACGACGACTAGCCGCCATCGAGGAGACGTCGCGCGAGGCGCTCCAGGACATGCGGCGCATGCTCGGGCTGATCCAGCAGCCTCCGCTCGCTGTCGATCTCGACGGCGCCGAGCGCACCGCTCCAAGCCCCGATCTGCAGCACGTCGCACAATTGATATCTCGCGCGAAGTCCGCCGGGCTCACGATCGACGCGGCTGCGATCGACCCGGGCATACATTTGTCGTCCGGCCTCGCCCTGACGACGTACCGGATTGTGCAGGAGTCACTCACCAACGCGATCAAGCACGCTCCCGAATCCCGGGTCAGGGTGGCAGTCCAACAGGTCGATGGGCAGCTGGCGATCGACATCACGAACGGCCCGGGGCACCCCAGCCAGGCACTCGACCTCGGCGCCGGCCAGGGACTGATCGGCGTACGGCAGCGCACCGAGCTGTACGGCGGTCGGTGCGTCACACGCGCGACCACAGATGGCGGCTTCGAAGTATCGGTCACGCTACCGCTCGACCATGAGTCTGCTCCTGTCACGCGACCCGAGCCACTCGAGTCTTCGCCGTGATCGACGTACTCCTCGCCGATGACCAAGCCTTGATCCGTGACGGGTTCCGCGCTCTGATCGACCGAGAAGACGACATGCGGGTGGTCGCCGAGGCGTCCGACGGCGCCGAAGCCGTCACGCTCGCGAGACAATTTCGGCCCACCGTTGTCCTGATGGACATCCGCATGCCCAACCTCGACGGGCTCGCCGCCACCCGCCGGATCCTCGAGCAAGACCCTGCACCCCGGGTGCTCATGCTGACGACGTTCGACCGTGACGACTGGATTTATGAGGCGCTGCACGCCGGCGCAAGCGGGTTCCTTCTGAAGGACGTGCGCGGCACTCAGCTGACTGACGCCGTACGCACCGTCGCCGGCGGCGAGTCGCTGGTCGCGCCGTCAATCACCCGCCGGTTCATCGAGCAATATCTTCTCGCGCGCCAATCCTCGGTGCCGCCCGTCGCCATGGCCGCGCTAACCGAACGCGAGGTCGAGGTGCTGCGACTAATCGCACTTGGCCTGTCCAACGCCGAGATCGCACAGCGACTCTTCATCGGACACTCCACCGTGAAGACCTACGTCAACCGGCTACTGACAAAGCTCGCGCTACGCGACCGGACTCAGGCAGTGATCTACGCATACGAAAGCCGCATCGTCGTCGCCGGTCGCGCCGATCAAACCGACTCATGAGGCCGGCACGTGTGTGGTCCCGGTAAACTACCGGAGAGTCGCAGGCATCCCGCCGACGCCGCAATCGACCCGCCCGAAAGGACAGCATGGTCACGACCATCGGACCGCACGCTGCTCACCGTCTCGCTCGGTCAGTGATCGCACTAGCGCTCGGTGCGGCGCTTCTCGCCGGATGTTCGCCGGCGACCACTAAGTCAACTGCGCAGGCAAGCTCGTCGGCGACATCGGAAGCCGCGGGGAGTGCGCGCTCGGGTCCGGCCAAGTCAACCGACGCGCAGGCCTCGAATGCAGAGTCACCGACCCCCGCCGAAGCACCGGCCACTACCGCCCAGCCGCCCGTCACGTCGTACTCCGCCGATCCCAGCGTCGCGCCCGTCGTCAACCTCGGGCCGCCTCCTGCAGGGTATGTAACGCCGCGCGCCGACTGCCCGACCGAGGCCAAAGCCTGCGTCGACCTCACCAACAACATGACGTGGCTGCAGGTCGACGGCGCAGTCATCTTCGGCCCGGTCCAGCACATCGCCGGACGTCCGGGCTATCGCACAGAGCCTGGCATGCACAAAGTCTTCTGGAAGAATATCGACCACGTGTCGTCGATCTTCGGCACACCGATGCCCTACGCGGTGTTCTTCACTGCCAGTGGAATGGCCTTCCACGAGGGAGCTCTGTCGGAGCCGTCACACGGCTGCGTCCACCTCACCCACGACATCGCACTCGCCTACTGGAACAACCTGCAGTCCGGCGACGAGGTGTATGTCTTCGGTGAGGCGCAGTACTGAGCCGGTCGAAACGCTAAAGCGCTTCGAAGATGGCGAGGTGCGCAGGATGCGCCTTCAACACCCGCCACAGTGGCGCGCCGACGAACGGCGCGTACGTCTGAAACGTGCACTTGAACCCAGCCGACGAAACGAGCCGCTGGTACGCCGGACCGCTGGGGCGATAGATATGGGTCGGGTCCTGATCGTAGGAACTCTTGTAAAGACGCGCCTGCACCTTGTTGCCGATCGTCGGCAGGTGCGTGACAAACAGCCCGCCCGGACGTAGCCGAGACCGTACGACGCTCGCGGCGCCGAGTGGATCTTCCAGGTGTTCCATCACGTTGATGGCGCTGATGACGTCGAAGGTGCGGTCGAACGGAAGACCCTCGATGAGGCTGCCCACCGCAAGCTTGGCATCCGGCAGACGCTGCGCGCACACCTTGATCGCGTAGTCGGAGATGTCGACGCCGTAGAGATCAAACTCGCCGGCCATGGTCTCGAGGAACATTCCAATGCCGCAGCCGACATCGAGCAGCGCACCGCCGGACACCCGCTTGAGAACCTGGCGACGGATGAAGGAGTCACGGATTGTGTCAACTTTGCTCTTGATGCCAGACTCCGGACGAGAGAAGTCGTAGTAGTCCTCGGCGTACTCGTGTCCCTCTGGCATCGCGCCATCCTATCCACGCTGGTAACGGCGGGTCGCTTGTGATCGGTACGGCGGTAGGTGAAGACTTAAGCAACGCTGGGCTCACACGTGTCGGATGCTCTCCGGTATCGTCGGGCGCGACCTGGAGGAATGCCTGAGATGACGCTGTATAACTGGATCTTGTTCGTGATCGGCGCCGCGGTGACCATTGTGGCCGTCGTGCTGTTCGTCAGAACCATCCGGCGGATGTTCGCGACGATTAAGTTCGGACAGCCGGACAAGAGCCGGACCAACGACCCCGGCGCGCGTACCAAGACCATGCTGCGCGAGAGTGTCGGTCACACCCGCATGCTGAAGTGGACGTGGATCGGCGCTGCACACTGGTTCGTTTTCGCCGGTTTCATCGGACTGTTCCTGGTGCTCGTCGAGAGCTTCGGCCTAGTAATCAATCCCGAATGGGATCTACCGATTATCGGGCACTGGGGTCCCTGGGGCCTGTTCACCGAGATCCTCACGTGGGTGGGCCTAGTCGGCATCATCGCGCTGATGCTGGTCCGCCAGTTCAACCATCCGCGCAATCCCGAACGCAAGAGCCGCTTCAGCGGATCGTCGTTCTGGCAGGCGTACTACGTCGAATACACGATCCTCGGGGTCCTGCTCGCGCACGTGGTGGTCCGCGCGCTGAAGTACTCGGCCGAGGCGCCATTCTTCTCGACCTGGGCCGCGCCCCTGTCCAAGGCTCTCGGCAACGGCTTCCACGCCGCAGGCCTGAGTCCCTCGGCCTCGCTCAAGCTGATCAGCCTGGTTGCCCTCATCGACATCCTGATCTCGTTCGCGTGGATGATTACGATCTCACTCAACCCCGCCATGGGCGTTGCCTGGCACCGCTTCCTCGCATTCTTCAACATCTACTTCAAGCGCAACGCCGACGGCGCGGTCTCGCTCGGTGCGCTGCAGCCGATGAAGTCCGGTGGCGAACCGCTCGACTTCGAGGAAGCCGATCCAGAGAAGGACCTCTTCGGCGTCAGCCAGGTCGAGCACTTCACCTGGAAAGGTCTGCTCGACTTCTCCACCTGCACCGAGTGCGGCCGCTGCCAGTCACAGTGCCCCGCATGGAACACCGGCAAGCCACTGTCGCCCAAGCTGATGGTGATGGGGCTGCGCGATCATCTGTGGGAGAAGGCGCCGTACCTCGCCGCCGGCGGCGGTAAAGACACCATGGGTGAAGAGAAGGCGACCGAGGAACAGCTCGCGCACGCGGGTCTCGACGTACTGGCACTGGCTGGGGCCGAGCGTCCCCTGATCGGTGACGCTTCGGACAACGCGGTCTTTGACGTCGATGCTCTCTGGTCCTGCACGATGTGCGGTGCCTGCGTAGAGCAGTGCCCCGTCGACATCGAGCACATCGACCACATCGTCGACATGCGTCGCTACCAGGTGCTCATCGAGTCGGCGTTCCCGTCCGAAGCCGGCGTTATGCTCAAGAACATCGAGAACAAGGGCAACCCGTGGGGCATGAGCCCCAATGCCCGCGAAGACTGGATGAGCGGCCTCGACTTCGAGGTACCGAAGATCGAGGGCGAGATCCCCGAGGACATCGAATACCTCTTCTGGGTCGGTTGCGCCGGCGCTCTGGAGGACCGCGCCAAGAAGGTCACCCGCGCCGTCGCCGAACTGCTCAACATCGCCGGTGTCAAGTACGGCGTACTCGGCTCCGGCGAGTCCTGCACCGGCGACCCGGCACGTCGACTCGGCAACGAGTTCGTCTTCCAGGGCCAGGCCATGCAAAACGTCGAGGTCCTCAACGCGGTCTTCGAAAACCGTCCCGAAAAGGCGCAGCGCAAGATCGTCGCGACGTGTCCGCATTGCTTCAACACGCTCTCCAACGAGTACCCGCAAGTCGGCGGCGACTACGAGGTCATGCACCACACGCAACTGCTCGGCAAGCTCCTCGAAGAGGGCAAGTTGACGCCGGTGCAGCCGGTCGACGGCAAGGTCACCTACCACGACCCGTGCTACCTCGGCCGCCACAACAAGGTCTACACGCCGCCGCGCGAGGTCCTCTCCGCGGTCATGGGCATCCAGACCGAGGAGATGCACCGTTGTAAGGACCGCGGCTTCTGCTGCGGCGCCGGCGGCGCGCGCATGTGGATGGAAGAGCGGATCGGCAAACGCATCAACGTCGAGCGCATGGACGAGGCCTTGTCGCTGGATCCGGACATCGTCTCCACGGCCTGCCCGTTCTGCATCACGATGCTCAGCGACGCCGTGACCGCCAAGAAGCAGTCCGGTGAGGCCCGCGAAGAGGTCGAGGTCCTCGACGTCTCGCAGATCCTCATGCGCTCGCTCAAAGCCAACCCGCCCGGCGCCCATGCCACCGATGCCGCACCGGAACCGGAGCCGGCTCCCAGTAGCTGATGCCGAGCGGTCGGTCTCGGGACCGCCGCAAGGTCCGCGAAGAACAACAGCGAGCAGCCCGCTCGCAGCGCGAGCATTTTGCCCGCGACATCGGCGACGAGCGTGCCCTTGGCGGGGTACGCCGAGCCACCTTGCGGATCAGCAAGTTCAACTGGCTGGTGCTGGCCGGCGTCGTACTCCTCATGGCGATCTTCACCGTGACGTTAATTGCCCGTCAGAGGCCTGCCCAGCTCGATGTCAAGGCGGACTGCAGCAAGGTCGCTGTGCATTTCGACCAAACGTCGTACGGGTCGCAGGCGCAGATGCTGTTTCGGGTCACCGGGCCGGCGGGGCCGACGTACCGCATCGTGTTGCATCCCCACGCCGGCGGTTCGGACATCGCGATTACGCCGCAGTTCACGATGCCCGGTTGCATCTCGCATTCGATGGCCGACCGCGCGCCCACCGTGGGCACCTACGACGTGACCTATGAGACGGTCGATTCCAAGGGCAACGTCGAGCAGACACATGTCGTCGATGACCTGATCGTTGCCTAGCGTGACCTTGGCTGGTGTCATCAACGTCGCGCCATGTGCTTAGAGTGTGGGGAACTTTAGCCGCAAAAGGGGAGCCACGATGCAGTCTGACTATGTCTACGAAACCGCGATCGGCCGGCCAAAGGTCGCCGAGGATGCGTTCATCGCGCCGACCGCATGCGTCGTCGGTGACGTGGAGTTCGGCCCGCGCTCGAGCCTCTGGTACGGCGCGGTCGCCCGCGGTGACACCTCGTCGATCAAGATCGGCGCTGACACCAACATCCAGGACTGCAGCACGCTGCACTCCGACCCGACGTTTCCGCTCACCGTCGGCGACCGCGTGTCGGTCGGGCACAGCGTCGTACTGCACGGCGCGACCGTGCACGACGACGTACTGATCGGTATGGGCGCGGTCGTCATGAACGGCTGCGACATCGGCTCCTGGACGATCGTCGCCGCCGGCGCCGTCGTCACCCAGGGGACCATCGTCCCCGAAGGCAGTCTGGTCGCCGGCGTACCGGCGAAGGTCATCCGTCAGGCCACCGACAAGGACCGCGCCCAGATCGCCGCCAATGCCGAGTCGTACACCGGCCGGCTCGACATCCACCGGCGCGCAAAGCGCGTGCCGCTGCGCTAGGCGCTAGTCGCGCAGTTCGGTCTTCAGGATCTTCCCCGTCGGCCCCTTCGGTAGTTCGGTGACGAAGCGAATCTCTCGTGGGTATTTGTACGCCGCCAGCTGCGTCTTCGTATAGGCGACGATGTCCTCAGCAGTGAGCTGCGCGTCGGGGACCAGCGAGATAACCGCGACGACCTCTTCACCGAGTCGTTCATCGGGCTTGCCGATCACTGCCGCCTCGGCGATCTGCGGGTGCGCGAAGAGCACTTCCTCAATCTCGCGCGGATAGACGTTGTAGCCGCCGCGGATGATGAGGTCCTTGGACCGGTCGACGATGAAGAAATAGCCGTCTTCGTCCCGGTACCCCAGATCGCCACTGTGGAACCAGCCGTCCTTGAAGGCCTCCGCAGTCGCCTCGGGCCGACCCAGGTAGCCGGTCATCACGCTAGGTCCGCGGATCACGATCTCTCCGACGTTCTCCGGCCCACGCGGCAGTTCGACCCCTTCTGCGTCGACGATGCGCATGTCCGCACCCCACATCGGCACGCCGATGGACAACACCTTGCGCTCCTCAAGGCTGCGGTTGAACGCCGCGACCGCGGACGTCTCGGTCAGCCCATAACCCTCCAGCACCCAGATCTTGAACTTCTCCTCGAACTGCGCCATCACCGCGCCCGGCAACGACGCGCCGCCGGAGATCGCCACCCGCAGCGCACCCAGGTCACGCTCCTGGGTGTCCGACAGCATCGCCTGCAGCATCGTCGGTACGCCGGACACCACGCTTACGCGGTACTTCTCCACGGCATCCATCACGGCCGCGACCTCGAACCTAGGAATGACCACGATGCTGGCGCCGAACCGAATACAGGTGTTGATCACGGTGCACAGCCCGAAGACGTGGAAGAACGGCAGTACGCCGAGCCCGACGTCATCGGCGCGCATCCCGAAGAGGTTGCCGGTGATGTCGCAGCCGGAATACAGCTGGAAGTGGCTGAGCATCGCGCCCTTGGGCTTGCCCGTCGTACCGCTGGTGTAGACGAGCACGGCCGTCGACTCCGGTTTGGTGGGGGCGATGTCGCCGTACACCGGGTGCACGCTGGTGTCGCCGAGCAGCTCGTCGTAGCCGTGCTGACCAGGAGCCGCGGCGCCACCGAGCAGATAGAGCGGTACGCCGGTCGACGCCGACGCCTCCCCCGCGGACACGGCGACCATCGGGAAGGCGAGGAAGAGCTTCGAGTGCGAGTCCTCGAGGTGATAGATGACCTCGGGGGCCGTCAGCAGCGGGTTGATCGGCAGAAACGTCATGCCGGCCTTGAGCGTGCCGAAGTAGGCGATCAGAAACTCCGGACAGTTGGGCAACTGCGCGCAGACCACGTCGCCGATCGAGAGCCCGGCCGCGCGCAATCCGTTGGCAAACTCGGTGCTGCACCGATCCAGGTCCGCGTACGTCAGGTCGCCGGCCGCCCAGTACGCCGCGGGCTTGTCCGGCGTACTGGTCGCGGATTCGCGCAACATGACGGCAAGGTTGAAACTCATACTTCCTCCTCTTAAAAGGGCCCGGCACCACGGCGTACGCCGACTTGGTCGGATCCCCCATCACGGACCACACCCATGCGGCTAGCATGAGTGACCTAGGACACTCTAGTTGGAGGCACCGCAGCACGATGACACACCCCGAGCAACCGCAACGCGATCGGCGCACCGGCGCCTCGAAGTTGCGCTCTGTCCCGCCCCAACCGCCCCGCGGCGCGCCGTCGTACTGGCTGACCGGGACCGAGCCGGTCCGCGGACTGATGGAGTTCCAGAACACGCTGTGGAGCATCCCGTGGCTGATGAGCGCCCGCCACGGCGACGGGCATGCGGTCTTCGTGCTGCCCGGCCTGATGGCCTCCGACGGCTCGACGCTCGTGTTGCGCAACTATCTAGACTTCCTCGGATACCGCGTCTACGGCTGGCATCTGGGCCGCAACGTGGGGCCGACCAACGCCGTCGTACACGAGTTGCCGGCGGCCGTCGAACGCATCGCCCAACGATCCGGCGGCAAGGTCACGCTGATCGGATGGAGCCTCGGCGGCATCTATGCCCGCAACCTCGCTCAGCGGCGGCCGTCCGACGTACGCCAGGTCATCACGCTCGGTAGCCCCTACCGCCTGAATGATCCGGCGCAAAGCCGCGCTGACCGCACCTTCCAGCGCTACTCGCACCTACACGCCACCGAGGGGCCGGTCCCCAACATTGAGCTCAGCGCGAAACCGCTCACGGTCCCCTCCACCTCGATCTACTCACGGTTGGACGGCATTGTGGCGTGGGACCGCTGCATCGAGCCGACCGGGCCATTCAGCGAAAACATCCGCGTCCGGGCCAGCCACCTCGGCTTCGGCGTCGACGCCTACACGCTGTGGGCGATTGCCAATCGGCTCGCCCAGCCGGCCGACAGCTGGACGCCGTTCAAGGCGCCGCTTCCGCTGCGCGCGTTTTATCCGACCCCCGACGAAGGCTGAGCCGATGACCTTGTACGCCGCACCCTGGAACGGCACCAACCGCACCGTCGACATCGACGGCCCCACCAACTACGTCGACTTCGGTGGCCCGACGGACAGCACCCCGGTCCTGTTTGTGCATGGGCTCGGTGGTTCACACCTCAACTGGGTACTTCTCGCGCAGGAACTCGCCGCGGACCACCATGTGATGGCGCTCGACCTCGTCGGATTCGGGCTGACGCGCTCGGCCGGCCGCACCAGCAGCGTGGAGTCCAATGTCGCGCTCGTCGCGCGGTTCCTCGATGAGGTCATCGGCCAGCCGACCATCCTTGTCGGCAACTCGATGGGCGGCATGATCAGCGGCCTGGTCGCGAGCGCGTATCCGGCGTACGTCGCGGGCGCGGTGCTCATCGACCCGGCCCTCCCGCTCGAGGTCAAGCGCCCGGATCGCCAGGTATTCACGCAGTTCTTGCTATACACGCTGCCCGGCGTCGGGGAACGCTATATGGCAAAGGTTGCGCGCACGACCACGCCGCGCGAACAGGTGCAGGACACGCTGGACATCTGCGTCGCTGACCAGAGCGATATCGACCGAGACTTCGTCGAGGCCAGCGTCGCGCTCGCGGCCGAGCGCCGCGAGTTCCCCGAGTCCGACCATGCCTTCCTCGTCGCGACCCGGTCGCTGATGCTGCAAAACATGCGCTCCAAGCGTTACCTCTCGCGACTGCATGCGATCACCGCGCCGGTGCTGCTCATCCATGGCGAAAAAGATCGCCTCGTGCCGGTCAGCGCCGGGCGCGCCCTCGCCACGGCGGAACCGTCCTGGACGTACGACGAGATCCCCGGCGTCGGGCACACGCCACAGGTCGAGGCGCCGCAGCGAGTCGCCGAATCAATCACTACTTGGATGAAATCGACTTTGCCGAAATCGACCTGACTCAAGTTGACCTGAACGACATCGACCGAGGAGACACAATGAGGCAGCTATCTGGCATGGACGCGGCGTTCCTCTCATTGGAAACGTCCAACTCGACCGGCCACGTGGGAAGCATCAGCATCCTGGACCCGAGCGGCATGAGCGAACCGTTCGACCTCGCTCACCTGACCGCGATGCTCGAGGGCCGACTCGGGAAGATCCCGATGTTCCGGCGCCGCCTCAAGGACGTGCCGTTGGGCCTGGACCACCCGTTCTGGGTCGACGACGTCGATTTTGACCTCGAGTTTCACATTCGCGAAGTCGGCCTGCCCGCGCCCGGCTCGCAGAAGCAGCTCACCGACCAGGTCTGCCGCCTGCACGCACGTCCACTGGACCGCAAACGGCCGCTGTGGGAGGTCTACCTGATCTCCGGGCTTGAGCACGGCAAGATCGCGGTCTACATGAAGGTCCATCACGCGATGATCGACGGCGCGTCCGGAGTCGAGCTCCTCAACGTCCTCATCGACCTCTCACCGAATCCAGAGTTCAAAGACGACCCCATACCGTTCCGGCCGCGCAAGGAGCCCTCGGCGCGCGCCCTCCTAGCGAAGGGCGCGATCGGGCTCGCCTCACGGCCGGTCGACGCGTTGCGGATCGCCGGCACCTTGGTGCGAGTGGCTCCCACCCTCGGCAAGGCCGTCACACCCTTCGCCCAACTGCTGCGCCGCCGCCGAAACAGCGGCGACGGCGAGATCATTCAGACCGCCAACAACCGTCCACCGGAGACTCCCTTCAACGGCCAGATCAGCGCGCATCGTCGACTGGGCATCTCGCACGCGGCGCTATCCGACGTACGCAAGGTCAAAAGCACGTTCGGTACGTCGGTCAACGACGTCGTACTCGCCATCTCCGCCGGCGCGCTGCGGCGATGGCTCGACCAGCGCGGAGCGCTGCCGGCCGAACCGCTCATCACCATGATCCCGGTATCGGTGCGCGACGAATCTCAACGCTCCTCGATGGGCAACAAGGTCTCGGCGATGTTCACTCCCCTGCCGACCAACATCAGTGACCCCGTCAAACGGCTGTTGGCCTGCAACCAGACGACTCAGGCCGCCAAGTCTGCGCAAGCGGCGATCCCGCCCGGCTTGGTAGATGGCGTCACCAACTTCGCGCCACCGCTACTGATGGCGCGCGCGGCGCGGGTCGCCTTCGAGACTGGCCTGATCTATCGCCTGTACCCCTCCAACTTGGTCATCTCCAATGTGCCGGGGCCCGATGTGCAGGCCTACATGGGTGGCGCGAAGCTCGAGGCGATCTATCCGGTGTCGGTGATCCTCGACGGGCAGGGCCTCAACATCACCGTGCAGGGTTACCGCGGCCAGCTCAACTTCGGACTACTGGCCGACCGCGAGATGGTTCCCGATGTGGACCGGCTGGCGGCGTACCTGATCGACGAACTCGACCTGCTTATCGCCGCCGCGGACAAGAAGATCGCCGCCGACACGACACACAAGTCAACGCCTCGGAAGAAGTCCGCCACCGCCTGACGGTGTCCGCGCGATCCGTCACGTAATCGCGCCCATCCGTCGGTGAATTCAAGGGGTGGTCGCAACACGTTCTTGGTTTTCTAGGTCCTGGTTGAGGAGTTTAGTGAATACCTCGCGGGGAGTGTAGAAG